>CAKQBM010000013.1 GCA_934216185.1 uncultured Streptococcus sp.
TGCAGCACTATCTCTTCTTCCAGGTATCTTTAACATCAATGAGCCAGTTATTTACGGTTATCCAATCGTTTTCAACCTTCCTCTGATGATTCCATTTGTTCTTGTTCCAGATCTTTTCATTGGTTTGACCTACCTGCTTACTAATCTTGGTTTGATTGGTCCTTGCGTTGCAATGGTCCCTTGGACAACTCCAGTCTTCCTAAGTGGTTGGTTGGCAACTGGCGGCGATGTTCGTGCCGTTATCTGGCAGGTCATCGAGGTCCTTCTTGCTATGGCAATTTATCTGCCATTTATGAAGATTTCCGAGCGCGCACAGGCAAAGCAGGCTGAGGCACTTGCAAAGAGCGCTCAGGATGCAGAGTAGTTTGTAAGTTTATAATCTGAGTATCACTTTAGGCCAGCCATCGCATACGGTGGCTGGCTCATTAGAAGGAGATTGCATGAAAATCTTACTTGCCTGCAATGCTGGAATGTCTACCAGTCTGCTTGTTCAGAAACTTCAGAAGGAAGCTGCTTCCCGAGGTTTAGATGCAGAGATTATTGCCAATCCTCTTAATAAGGCACTTGAGCATATCGATGGCGCAGATGTCTTTTTACTTGGACCCCAGATTGCATATGCAAAGGCAGACGTTGAGGCCGCAGCAGGATCTACTCCTGTAGCCGTTATTCCTATGGTTGATTACGGCAGGATGAACGCTGCAAAGATTCTTGACGATGCACTTGAGCTTGTAAAATAAGTTGTAAAAGATTTTTGTGAGCTCCTAAGTAATCAAGAAAAGAGTATGGGGTAAAAATGGCTTTAGATGATGGCATGACAGCTACGCAAGAAGCAGCCTTTGAGATTATTGCCACTGTGGGAACGGCAAAGTCAATGTACATTGGCGCCATTCAGAAGGCAAAAACAGGCGATATTGAAGGCGCTCGTGCAGATATTCTTGCGGGTACAGAGATCTTTAATGAGGGTCACAGCACTCACCTAAATATGCTCCAGCAGTCAGCGATTGATAACAGTAACGTTGAGTTTTCACTCATCTTGCTTCATGCTGAAGATCAGCTTATGCAGGCAGAGTCTTTTCGCGTCATTGCTGAGGACTTCATTGACGTGTACGAGAAGCTCCTTAACAAGTAGCTGAAGATAAAAAACATTTCGCTTATTCAGCAAAAACTTGTTGCGTAGAGTGCCTACCGGTGCGTTAAATAACGCTCATTTCAAAACCAATTAGGCGAGAAGATCGATTGATCTTCTCGCCTAATTTTTTGCATGTGACTCGTTAGCGTTATTTTCTAGAAAGTGTATCTGTATTCCAAGTGCTGCTTTGGGAACTGATGGTAACGGTTTTACCATCGTTGGTGGAGGAAAGAGTAAATGGCTCGCTCTTGCCGCTGACCTGGCCATTAAAGCTGAGTTCAAGCTTGTTTTCGTCACCAGTCCAAGTTCCACGAACCTCCGGCTGACCGCCAATGCGCCAAAGAACAGTGCCGTCCTTCTGGATGACAACTTCCATAGGCTTGCCGTCGGTGCCGGTGCCACTATAGGTGCCAACCCACTTTTGTGCTTTCTTGCGGTCTTCTTCGGACTTCTTGTCTTTATCCTTCTGCTCTTGCTCTTTTTTGTTTTTCTCGGTAACTCCAGATTTGAGGCTTTCACCCTTCTTTATCTGGTCGGAAACGCGAGAGTGATACGAGTCATACGTTGAGTTAGCGCCCGTATCATTGCCCCAGATTTCCTTTTCATGCTCAATATCGCCAAGAAGTGCCTGTAGCTCAGCCAGTCTATTAGCAACAGATTTGAGGTCAAGCGTGGTAGCAGAATCGGAATCGCTAAAACTATTTGCTGTCAGTCTGCGCTTGTAATCAGCCTCAAACCAGTCGCGAATACTTTTTTGCTTATCCGAAATTGAACTGTTCAGGATGTTAACGCCTGAGTCATCACTGCCGTTAGGAAGACGGAACTGGCCATTTTTCTGGTCGCTGGTAATTTGCTCTTCGATTTGATCAAGTTTTTCGTATTGATTAAGGAGCTCAACACGGCTGCTGTCGCTGGTTGGATTGACGCCAACGCTATCGATTTGTTCTTGATAGCTGGCAATACGTTGTTGGACAGCATTGCGTTTAGCTGCATCGTCCTGGTGAGAATGGATTACCCAAACAATGGCTAGCGCACCAACAATCAAGACGGCTGCAAGCAGGCCAAACGCTACTTTACGGAGCGCGTCCGAACCATCCTTACTTTTCTTTCTCTCGACGGAGCTAGGGCCGCTTGAAACCACGGTGAACTGAGATGGGTCAAAATGAGAAATGGCGGTTGAATCAACGTCGTCGCTTGCAAAGACGTTGATACGATTGGGGTCGTTAATAAAGGTTGTGGGCTCCTCAGCAGCTGAAGCAGCAGAAGTATTTTCTGCTACAACAGTAGGGTCTGCAACAACGGTGGGATCAGCAATAACGGTGGAATCAGCAATAACGGTGGAATCGCTATCTGAGGCAGTTGCGTCTTCGCTATCGACAGGATACTCTGCAAGTACCGTTGCATCTGGGTCAGTTACGGTTTCAGTTGGCTCATGAGCCTCTACTGGTGCAATAAGCTCAGTAGCTGCGGTGGAGTTGTCGAGTGCGGTTTCTGGTGCAGGTTCTGTGGACTCGACGAGCGCATCGGGTTTCTCGACATCCGAGGGGCTTGTGGTGTCCGCGACGTCCGTATTGTCCGCAGCGTCCACAGGGTTTGTAGTGTCCGCGACGCCAGAAAGCTTCTGTCCGCAGTTAGAGCAGAACTTTGCGTGTTTACCAATTTCAGCTCCGCAGTTGGGGCAATTCATAGGGTAACTCCTTATACGGCCAGTTAGACTCAGTGGCTTTTAGTTACACTGGCTTACTATTGTAGCGTTAACAGGAGAAACGCCAAAATGTTTTTGGTTTTGAGCGCGGTCACACGTATGGAGAGACGCGCGATGTGGATTGGTGCTGCGTGTTCAGACCTGCTGCTTAGAGCAGAGAAACCCCTGCTTCTGCACAGATTTCCTCGGTCGTCTTGTCCCAGATAGACGCCTGCACCTCTCCAACGTGCGCTTTTTCTAGAAGCAACATGCACAGACGGCTCTGTCCAATGCCGCCACCAATGGTAAAGGGCAGCTCACCGTTAACGAGCATCTTGTGGAATGGCAGATCAAGGCGGTCTTCACATCCAGCGATTGCCAGCTGCGTCTTAAGAGCCTCGGAGTCAACACGAATACCCATACTGCTGATCTCAACCGCACAGTCTAAAGTCTCATCCCAGAACAGCAGGTCACCGTTGAGCGACCAGTCATCGTAGTCAGGAGATCTGAAGTCGTGAGGCTGGCCGGAGTTTAAAGCGCCGCCAATGCCCACGATAAACGTGGTTGGATGCTCACGAACAAACAGATTTTCTCGCTCTTTAGGTGTCTGAGTAGGGTAGAGGTCCTCAAGCTCCTGTGAGGTTACAAAGGCGACCTCACGGCTGAGCTGCGTGTTGAGCTGGGGATAGTGCCACTTGAGCTCATCAAGCGTTCCGCAGATTGCCTCAACAATGCGGCAGACGGCGTCCTCAAGCGTATCGGTGTTTCGCTCGTCCTGCGTAATGATACGTTCCCAGTCCCATTGGTCTACGTAGATGGAGTGCAGGTTATCAGGCTGTTCATCGCGGCGGATAGCGTTCATGTCGCAGACCAGGCCGCGGCCGACGGCAAAGTTGTAGCGCCAGAGTGCATAGCGCTTCCACTTAGCAAGCGACTGGACCACCTCGGCGTTCTTGCCTACATTTGGCAGGTCAAAGGCAACGGGATGCTCAACGCCATTGAGGTTGTCGTTCATGCCGGTAAGTGGGTCAACAATCAGCGGAGCGGTGACGCGCGACAGCTTAAGTGCAGCGCAAAGTTTGGTCAGAAACACGTTTTTGACCTGCTCAATAGCCTTCTGCGTATCGTAGAGCGAAAGGCTTGAACGGTAACCCTTAGGAATCTTGGTCATGTGGTCTCCTTGAAAGAGAGCGCTAAAATTTTATTGCGCTGATTTTGCCTTCTTTTCATAGCTCTTTGGCGAGAAACCCGTGTAATTTAACCGTTTTGTCAAAAAGAGTGGGTAGACCATTTTTGCTCACATTGTAAGAGGATAAGTGGTCTAACGTGCAGCAGTTCATCTCAATATAACTAGTGACAAATAAGCTTCAAAAAAATTCTAAAAAATTATGTAAAAGTAAGTATAGGGTAACTTACTTTGGGAATATAACAGTTAATTAGTAATCATTACTAGTTAATTAAAGGATATATCTAATAGAAAGGTGTTAACCATGCTAAACGATAAGCTCAACGTTCTTCTCGCCAACTACGCTGTTGAGGCCCATAAGATTCACAATTTCCATTGGTATGTCAGCGGCCCTTCTTTCTACAACGTCCACACTGACCTCGACGAGGTTTACGGTGCAATGTACGACCAGCTTGATGAGGTTGCAGAGCTCATTCTGATGAACGACGGCTCTCCACTCGGTTCCATGAATTCCTTCCTCAAGAATGCAACTCTTTCCGAGGCAGCAGAGGGCTTCAAGAAGCCACAGGAGATTTTCGATGCTATTCTTGCTGATTACGAGGCAATTCGTGCCCTTGCAGCAGAGATCAAAAAGGACGCAGACGCGGAGGACAACTTCCTTGTTTCCGCAGCAATGGACGAGCACATTGCTCTTCTCTCCAAGACCATTTGGATGATTAAACAGTCCAACAAGTAAGTTTGGTAATTGACCTGCTAAACCTTGTGTTTCTTTCTTTCCCTTGTGAACTGAAAATGCCGTCGGGTTTCCGGCGGCATTTTTTGGATGCATTAATGATGCTTAGGGTTTTAGAATTGTATTGATTTTAGGACTCTTTTATACCAATGAAACTATTTAATTGACATAAAAATTCTTCGAAACAGTATGCTCTTATAGTTAGAGTTAATAGTATCTTTAATTTATCAACAGGTTTTACTAACAAAACTGGAATTCAGTTAGTGGTTCTGTTGCAGATATTTTATTGTGTAAAACTTCAAGATTGGGGAATAATGGCACGAAAATTTACAGTAGGTTTTGTCGATATTAGTCCAATTTCGTATAAAGATTTTGAATGCGAAAAAGTAAATAGGGTTGATTATTTGACTATTGGGATTGATCCGCTAACTGAAACTCAAATAAAAATTTTGATTGGAAGTTTTTTGCCAGATATGGTCTCGTCGAAGTTTGGAGAAATTATATTTACTGCTCCCATGGACGAAAACGAAAGGGAACAGAAAAAAGCTCCTTATATCGACTTATTTCAGCGTGGGTATATAACTCAGCCGCAACTTGGAACAGGACCACGCGGAGGTGAATATATTTGTTTATTAACCGATAAGGGACATAATGTAGTAGACAGAATTATTGAATACAAGTCTAGACCACGATATCAAAGAATCTTTTTTAGATTTGTGGGTTTGCTTAACAGATATTCTTGGTTTCCTGGATTTATTACCGCGGTAATTGGCGGTATTGTGACAGGTGTCGTAATCCCTATAGTTAGAAATATGTTAGGAATTTAAAAATATTTAATTCAGATAACTTAATTGGAGCAGCATCTTCAAGAGAATCATTATAAGATGGCTCTCTTTTGTTTTTTGCTTGAACAAATTAGGCATGTCTTCTGGAGTGTTAATAGTCTTAGTGTCCACTTTGTTGGACACATGAAATCTCAGGAGTATCTAGATTTGTTGCAACAGAGAAAGGAGTTGCAATGGGTCTTGATGCATTTGTTCGTTGCAGGTGTTTTGAAGAGGGGAAACTTAAACCCGGTCCAATACCCTTTGAAGATCTTTATATTGATGAGGAAGATTTCATTTGCTCAAAGTTTTTAGATCAAAAACGTAAAGAGCTTAGCTCTGAACAGTTTGAGAAGCTCTATGGAGACCTAGAGCGTGATTTTGTTCATTGGACATATAATGCCTGCGAGCATGAAGATGGTGAAATCCATTCTGAAAGAGTTGGTAATTTTTGCGGCTTGTTAAGCATTGGTGCAGTTTTAAGTTCAGATGAGGGTGAGTCAAAGTATCCTCTGTTAAATAATATGCTTCCTGATGGCAATGGAGGCGTTTATCCTGTTGAAAAAGCACAACCTACTCTTGATGAGCTTGATAGATTTATAGAAGAGCACTCAAAGATTTCGGGATATCAACTCATTGATGAAGAGACGCACAAAGTTCTTATTTCCTGTGCGGTGGATGACGGTTTTTGTCTTTACAGTGACAAATATATTGATTATGGATTCACAGAAGATACTTTGTATTTCCATCAGCTTAAGCCTTCAGATATATTTTACGCTGACCATTTTTGCCAGATTCCAGCTGATGATTTTGAGCAGACGCATAAGGTGGTTGTTTTTTGCGATGATCCAAATAACAGTGCGTCAAACTTTAAAATGACTTTGCCGGGTCCAATTGATAGTGAATTAGATAATTCTGTGTTAAGAAGATTTTCTGTTAAAAAGGCAACTTTGGATTTCAAAGAAACCGGTCATTTTTGGCGACTAAATAAAATTAGGAACCTCCTTGTAGCATCTATAGAAACAAAACACCCTATTTGTTGGTGCTAAAGAGCATGCTTCTTTACAAAACATATGAGTTGCTCTATCGAGCTGTAGTCTTTTATTAACTACCTAGAAAAAGAGGACCACCATCAGGTAGTCCTCTTTTCATTTGCTCTGACGAGAAGAACGCTGCACTTGAACGACCTTCTCGCTAAATGTTGAACTTAGTAGGTAGGGTTCTCTACCTCAACCTTGTCGACCTCCTGGAAAGGAGCAAGGGTTGAGACCATGACAATTGGCTCGTCGTAAGGATTGTTGACGTAGTGAACCTCACCGGGCTCAATGTGAATGAAGTCGCCAGCCGAGAGGGTGTGGACCTCACCGTCTACCACAATGTCAACCTTGCCCTGAAGGATGTGGAAGTTCTCCTCCATCACATTGTGGTAGTGAGCCTGGAAATCTTGACCTGGCTGGAACTGGACCATGGCGTAGTTCATACGAGGGCCCTTCATCAGGTACTTAGGACCATGATCTCCGCACCTATACTCAAAATCGTTCTCATTGACAATAAACATCTTGCTTTCCTTTCAGGCGCAACTTTTGATGCGACCAAACGTTTTTCTTTTTGTCCTGACTCTTACAGACCAGGAGCTCTCCACATACCCTTGACCTTGCCCTCTTCTGCAAGCTCAAGCTCGCTCTTGTAAACATCCTTCCACTGGACATACAGCTGGTCATAAACAGCCTTATTGTCTGGGTTAGGGGAGAATGTCTTATCCCATTTAACAACGCGCTTTGCGCCCTCGGCAATGCTTGAGTAGATGCCCACGCCGTAGCCCGCAAGAACGGCAGCACCCAGAGCAGTAGCTTCCTTGACCTCTGGAATACGAACGTTCTTGCCGGTAACGTCAGCAACAATCTGCGCCCACAGAGGGCTTTTGGAAGCGCCACCGGCAAAGATAAGCTCGTCTGGCTCATTTCCGGTAGCCTCTTTGACCAGGTCAATATGACCACGGACAAGAAGCGCAGTGTTCTCCAAAATGGCGCGATAGAAGGTGTACTTGTTGAAGCGCTCTGGATCAAGTTCAAAGTTGGTGAACGTTGGGCTTGCGTGGGTCCAGTGGATATAGTTCATAACATCACTGAAGCAGCAGAGCATGCCGTGGCTACCTGCAGGAATCTTGGCAGCGTGCTCGTTCATGACGTCGTATACGTCAATACCACGCTCTTTTGCCTCGGCCTTTTCTGCCTGGCAGAAGCCGTCACGATACCAGCGCATAACCAGACCAGGCTTGAATGCCAGGGCCTCGTACTGCCAAATCTGTGGAATGGCGTGGCAGTTTACACGGACGCGATAGTCTGGGTCTGGAGTGCTCTTATCGGTGTTGAACTCGTACTGCCAGAAGCTGCCGCCAAAAACGCCAGCCTGACCAGGCTCGCAAGCGCCAACGCCAATCATGCCCAGCTGGCAATCGCCACCGCCAACAACAACAGGAGTACCCTCAGCAAGGCCCGTTTCTGCTGCGGCGTCTGCAGTTACCGCGCCAAGAACTTCTCCGCACTCGATAACCTGACCAAACAGGTCGTCGCGCAGGCCACACTCTTTTGCAATCTCTGGATCCCAGGTACGCTCTTCCAGGCTCATGATGCCAGTGGTGCTGCCGTTTGATGGCTCAACTGCCAGAATGCCAGTCAGCTTATAAGCAAGCCAGTCGTTGAACATGCCAATCTTGGCTGCCTTGTTGTAAATCTCTGGCATCTTGTTTTTAACCCAAAGAAGACGAGGTAGAGCGCCTAGTGCATAGGTCTGACCACTCTTCTGATAAATCTTCTTCTCAAGCTCCGGATCCATATCAATGAGCTGCTTGACTTCGTCAACGCTTCGAGCGTCAACGTTAGCACATGCCCAAATCTCGTTGCCGTCCTGGTCATACAGGAGGATGCCCTCACGCATGCAGGTGGTGGAAATACCAGCAATTTCTTTTGGATCAAGGGCAGTCTTTGCTAGAACCTCTTTGATGCAATCCAAGGCAAGTTGCCAGTTGGTAACCCAGTCAAAGTCCATACTGCCAGGCCAACGAGGGTCCTCATGGTGCTCCCACTCGCGCTGAGCAACGCCAACCTGCTCACCGTCAACACTAAAGAGAACGGCACGAATACTTCCCGTTCCCGCATCTAGTGCAAGAAGATACTTGCTCATAGATCCCTCCTATTTACGAAAGAAGCAGTTCAGCAGCGGTATCTGAATCCGTAATTAACACGTTCAAATAACCGCCGTTAAGTACTGCCTTAATTGCCGCAACTTTATCTTTGCCACCAGCAACGCCAACAACGTTTTTGAGCTGGCGAAGCTTGTCTAGATCGGTACTAATGACGCGATCTTCAATTTCCGTCTGAATCAGATTGCCGTCTTTATCCATAAAGTGATTCAGAACATCACCAACGGCTCCCTGCATCTTAAGTACGGTCAGCTCGCCCTCGTTAAGGATACCGTTACGCAAAACGGTAGCACCCTCAACTGCGGCGCCGATGCCGACCACACTCATATCTGCGTATTCCGTCATGGTAGATACGTCTTGCAGGCTTTTCTCGTCAAGAAGAGCATCGCGCACTTGGCGAGAAGACACAACAAGTGGAGACGGTGTTAAGAACAGGTGCATGGAGTAGGCGGTTGTGCCAACGGTTGGCAGATAGTAGCTGACTCCGCCCGTAAGGCTTACAACGTTGAGCGACTCCTCGCGGTTTTTGGCGAGAAAACCCAGCATGCGGCTGACGGTATCGCCGTAGCCAATATTAAGGTAGCCATCCTCGCGTAGGTGGCCAGACACATAATGGGCCGCTCCTTGAGCAATAGACTCATTGATTGCCGCATTGTCTAGAGGAGTTGGTACAACAAAAGCATCTTTGAGCTCAAAACGGTCAATAAGGAGTCGTTCTGCGGAAACACGCTGGCTATCGTTCTTCCTAAAGTTAAATTGAACAATGCCCTGAGTGCGAGCTTCTTCAAGCAGACGAATAACTTTTGCACGAGAAATTCCCATGACCTCAGCAATTTGAGCCTGGGTGTTATCTTCCATGTAGTAATACCATGCAGCCTTAGTGGCCAATGCATAGGTTTGTTCGTCCATCTATCCTCCTGTTGATACTTTTGTTTAATAGTAAAACATTTGTATCTAACATACTAGACTTCATTATAGTAATTATTCTCCCTATTAACAGGAATATATATTATAAATATTATGATTACGCACAGAGGAATAGTGAACTATTGTTCATGACACAATCAAAAATACCATTCACGGCTGTAATAATACCGTTTGCCGTGACGGTGCTTTGAAGAACGCCTATTTATAGATATCTTCAAAATGTGAGATTTTGTACGGCCGTTTGTTATTTTTTGGTAGGAGGTACTATGGGTGAAACTTTTGACATCGATATCGATGCCACTGACCCAAAGTCGCCTGAAGGAAAAGACGCGTGTGAACAGTGTGACACGCTTCTTTCCGTCCGCGGAATCAAGAAGTCATTTGGTTCCAACGAGGTATTAAAAGGCATTAACTTAGATTTGGCGCCAGGAGAAGTTATTTCTCTTATTGGTGGCAACGGTTCCGGTAAATCTACCCTCATGAAGATCATCATGGGTATTTACTCAGCCGATGAGGGAGAAATTTCTATCGATCGTCAAAAGGTTGATATCTCCAACCCTAAGGCCGCGCTTGCGCACAGTATTTATATGGTCCCCCAGGAGCCAATGCTGTTCCCTAACATGACCGTTAGAGAAAACATCACCATTGGTTTTGAGGCTCCAAAAGCTGAGCTCAACAAGATGCTCGAAGACACCATGAAAGAGATTGGCTGGGAGCTTGACCTGGACCGTAAGGCAATGACGCTTTCCATTGCTGAGCAGGGCATGGTTGAGATTCTCCGTGGTCTTATGCGTCACTCTGAGATTCTTATTCTGGACGAGCCAACCTCTGCTCTTACTTTTGACGAGGTACAGAGCCTCTTCAAGGTAGTCCAGGAGCTCAAGCAGAAAAACATTGGCATTATCTACATTACACACCGCTTAGCAGAGGTCTTTGAGATTTCTACCAGCATTGGTATTTTGCGCGACGGCGTTATGGCTATGCGCGGCAAGGTAGAGGACTTCACGCGAGAAGATCTTGTACGTGGACTTCTTCCACCAGACGCAGCAGAGATTAAGAAAGAAATTGCCGAGAGTGCAAATATTGATTACAACGCAGAGCCTATTTTTGAGCTTGCTGAGTTCACTGGCTATGGTTTTGCTGATGTAAACCTCAATATTTATCCAGGTGAGATTGTTGGTCTTGCAGGTATCGTTGGTGCTGGTAGATCTGAGATGGCTACCACCATTTACGGTATGGATAAGGTTTTGGGCGGCAAAGTCTTTGTTGATGGTAAAGACATTACCGGCAAGTCCACCAAAGATGTTATTGCTGCAGGTCTGAGCTATGTTCCAGAAGACCGCTTTAACGACGGTCTGTTTAGAATTCGCGACGTTGCTGAGAACACCACAAGCTCTCTGCTTGCTAACTCTTCTCTTGGTAAGTTGCTGCTTAACCGCAAAGAAGAAAATAAGGTTTCTCAGAACTACGTTGATAACTTCCGTACCAAGGTCACAGGCCTTGACCAGGAGGTTGGCGGCCTTTCTGGTGGTAACCAGCAGAAGATTGTTATTGGCCGCGCATTCTCGGTTGCTCCAAAGGTTGTTATTTTGGACGAGCCAACTCGTGGTATTGACGCTGCTGCTCGTGGCGATGTGTACGCCGTTTTGCAGGAGCTTCGTAAACAAGGTGTTTCTATTCTTTTGATTTCTTCTGATATGGAAGAGATTATTGAGCTTGCTGACCGTGCGTTCACCATGTATCAGGGACGCATTAATCACGAGTTCAAAAAAGAAGAAATTACGCAGGACAACCTCATGTCCGCTGCATTTGGATTGTAGGAGGTGACGTATGGATCTTGTAAAGCGCCTTCTCAAGGCTAGGGGACTGAGCAGCCTCGCATTTCTGATTGCTCTCTTTATTATTGTTGGTGCAATGAATCCCGCATTCTTAACACCAGCAACAATTGCTGCCTGCTTTAACACGTCCGTTGTCTACACATTGGTCGCTGTTGGCGTGGCTTTCACCCTGTTCATTGGTGAGATTGACGTTTCTGTTGGTTCTAACCTGGGTCTTGTTGCTGTGGTAGTTGGCAGCATGCTGAGAGATGGAACTCCACTTCCTGTTGCTTGCCTGGTAGGTATTCTCATTGGCGTAGCAATTGGTTTGGTAAACGCATGGGGCGTTGCTGTTATGAAAGCTCCATCGCTTATCTTTACCCTGGGTACCAACGGAGTGCTCCGCGGTATTGTCTACGTCTACACCAACGGTCAGTGGGTTGAGAACCTTCCTAAGGAGTTCAAGGACTTCTCGGCAGTAACTGGTATTGGTGACTTTACGGTTTACTACTGCGCAGTCATTGCGCTGGTTATTCTGATTCACTTTGCACTGACTCAGACCCGTCGTGGTCGCTGGTTTGCGGCAGTTGGCGATAACGCCAACGGTGCAACTCTGGTTGGTATTCCAGCTCTTCAGACCAAGATTCTGGCATACGTCATCTGCGGCGTTATGGCAGCTATCGGCGGTATCATCTTCTGCAGCCGCATTGGTTTTGTTACCCCAATGAGCGGTAACGGCTACGAGATGAAGGCTATTGCAGCCTGCGTTCTTGGTGGCGTTAGCCTGCTTGGTGGCGTTGGTTCCGTCCTTGGCGCAGCTGTCGGTTCCGTCATCATGGCATCCATCAGTTACCTTCTGGTCTTCATGGGCTTCTCGTCAAATTACGACAACGCAATTACTGGTGTCATCCTGATTGTCATCGTTGTTGTTGATGCTCTTCTTCAGCACCGCTCTATTGTTCAGAACAGGCACGCTCGCCTGAACGCACGCGTTTCTCCAAAGACAACCTCTGAAGTTCTTGCGGAGCAGATCGCAGACTTTGGCGAGGCAGCAATGAGCCCTTTGGGTAAGAAGGGCGGTGTTCGCTAATGATAAAGACACTTAAGGGATTTTTGTCCAAGGGCCAGACAGGCTGGAACATGATTCTTGTTGGCCTTTTAGTGCTTGAGTTTGTGATTTTTGGCGCAGCAAACGGAAAGTTCCTCCGTCCAGCATTGCTGTTTACCAGCATTAACGACAACCTGCCAGTCTTTATGATCTCGCTTTTTGTAACGCTTGTTATGGTTACCGGCGGCATCGACATTCAGGTTGCATCTCTGGTTGGTCTGACATCCATCACCATCGGCGTTGGTTGGCAGGACTTTGGTCTTACTGTTTGGGGTGCCGTTGGCGTTGCCTTTGTCCTAGTTGTTGCTTGCGGCGCGCTTTCCGGCTTCTTGATTGCGTATTGCCGAGTGCAGGCAATGGTTGTTACCCTGGGCGGTAGCTTCTTGTACTCTGGCCTGGCACTGCTTATCTCTACGCTTTCTAAGACTGAGAGCTACCAGGGAATTGGTGGATTCCCTGAGGACTTTAAGTTTGTATCAAACTTCAAGCTTTTTGGCGTCATTCCATTCCAGCTGCTTATCTACATTCTGATGCTGGTTATTGCATTTATTCTGCTGCACAAGACCAAGTATGGTCGTCGCATTACTCTGGTTGGTGTTAACCAGAGCGCAGCTGAGTTCTCTGGCATTAACAGTCGAGCAGTCATCATGTCCACCTACATGCTCTCCGCAGTTTCTGCAGTTATTGCAGGTGTTGTTCTGACCGCTTACCTAGGTACCGCAAAATCTGATCTTGGCGCCGACCTTACCATGGATATCATCACCGCTGTTGTTCTTGGCGGCACACTTTCTACTGGTGGTAAGGGCTCTATTGTTGGTACAGCTCTGGCTTCGTTTGTTATTGCATTTTTGCGCTTTGGCTTGCCACTGTGCTTCAAGGTAAGCCCGCAGTACCTGGATATTCCTGTTGGTGTCCTGCTGGTTGTTGTCATCGTTGCTCGATCGGCAGCAAGCGGAACAAATATTGGAACGTTTTTGAAATCGCTGCTTTCTAGCAGCAGTAAAGCCAAGGCATAAGCTTTGGAGAAATTGTGCCTTAGGCACAGACAAGGGAGGTTACCTATGCAAGAGATTACTCGTCGTGGTTTTATCGGTGCCGCCGGCATCACCGCAGTTAGCGCTGGCCTCGTCCTGGCAGGCTGCAATGGTGGCGAGAAGAAAGAAGAGTCCAAGAAGTCCGAGGGTGGCGGAGACGTCAAGGGTAAGACCGTAGCATTTATTCCTAAGGTCACCGGAAACGCATTCTTCGAGTCCGCAAACAAGGGCGCACAGGACAAGTCCAAGGAGTGGGGCTTCACCGTTGACTACATCGGCGACGCAACCGCTTCCGTTTCCGCTCAGGTTTCCGTTATTAACCAGGCAGTAGCTAACGGCGTAGACGCAATCAGCATTTCTACTGTTGATGCAAAGGGCGTTTCTGATGCACTGAAGAAGGCAACTGCTGCTGGTATTGTAGTTACCACTTGGGACTCTGACGCTAACCCAGAGGATCGTACCCTCATGGTTTCTCAGGGTACTCCAGAGATTCTTGGCCAGATGCTTGTTGATATGGGCGTTGCTGGTCTTAAGGAGCGCGGCAAGGATCCAGAGAAGGATGAGATCACCTATGTCTGGCACTACTCCCAGGCAACCGTTACCGACCAGAACTCTTGGCAGGTAGCTGCACAGAAGATCATCAAGGAGAAGTATCCTAAGTGGAAGAACGTCCACGAGAACTACTACTCCAACCAGGATGCAGAGCAGGCAATTACCATTGGTGAGGCAATTCTTGACGCTTACCCACAGATTGACCTGATTATCTGCAACGACTCCACCGCTCTTCCTGGCCAGCTCCAGGCTGCAGAGAACAAGGGCTACGACGCAAAGAAGATCACCATCACCGGTTTTGCTTCTCCACAGTCCATCAAGTCCTACTGTGAGCACGGCACCATTTTCAACTGGGGCCTTTGGGACTGCGCAGTTCAGGGCGCTATGGGCTGCTACGTTGCAGCATACCTTGCAGCTGGTAACGAGGTTAAGGTTGGCGACACCATCTCTATCCCAAGCATTGGCGACGTCAAGGTAGAGAAGAACGACTCTATCTCTGAGGGTGCAAAGACTGGCGACAAGAACAACGGCGTTGTTCTGCTTCCTGAGCGCCTTGTCTTCACCAAGGAGAACATGAACAACTACTCCTTCTAATAGTTAGAAGCGGTGCGTTTTAGCTGGCGAGAAGACCGATCTTCTCGCCAGCTTATGAGGTAATTTAGCCGCAGAGAGAAGCGGTCCTCTTAGGACGGACGCTCAAAAGACAGCAGCTTCTTTGCGCGCTTTGAGGTTTTATTGAAAGGATTTTCATGGCAGATCTGGACGGATTGAAAGTAGCTAAGGATTATCACGTAGACACTCCTTTTGCTAACAATCAGGGATTTTATGTAAAGGGTGCAAACAACCTCGACTGGGGTATGCAGAAGCACCTCTCCAACATCTTTGATCCAAAGAGCGGCAACACTGTAATGTTCGCATTTGACCACGGTTACTTCATGGGTTCAACCGCTGGTCTTGAGCGTCTTGACCTGCTGCTTCCACAGCTTGCTCCTTATGTTGACTGCTTCATGGGCACCCGTGGCGCAATCAGGACCTGCGTATCTCCTGAGATTTCTAAGGGCATTGCTCTTCGCGTTTCTTCTGGTTCTTCTATGCTTCAGGCAGACCTCTCTCACGAGGTTGTTGCTGTTGACATTGAGGACGCTATTCGCATGAACGCAGACTGCATGGCTGTTCAGACCTTTATTGGCGCTGATGGCCAGCTCTCCAGCATTGACAACCTTAGCCAGGTCATTAACGCTGGCTTCCGCTACAGCATTCCTACCCTTGGCGTTTGCGCTGTTGGTAAGGACATGGAGCGCACTGGTCGCTTCTTCAAGCTTGCAACCCGCATCATTGCTGAGATGGGCTGCCAGATTGTTAAGACCTACGACTGCGAGGACTTCGAGGAAGTTGTTGCAGCATGCCCAGTTCCAATTGTTGTTGCTGGCGGTAAGAAGCTTGCTGAGCGCGACGCTCTGCACCTTGCATACGACGTTATCCGCAAGGGTGCACGCGGCGTTGACATGGGTCGTAACATCTTCCAGAGCCTCCATCCTCTGCAGATGGCTGAGGCTGTTCGCATGATTGTTCACGAGGGCGCAACCGACGCTCAGGCATGGGAGTTCTTCGAGGACGCAACCCACTAAGAGCGCACATGCAGTGGCGAGAAACACGCTGACCTTAAGCTGGTAATCCGAAAGGATTACCAGCTTTTTTTCTGGGCGGAGTGGAGTGTGGTTGGGAAGTTCTAATTCGTTTTGTGAAGTCATAGCACGTCGAGTTCAACTGTATGTTTATTACGCTCAGAGATAAGATGAAATAGCAGCTCATGCCAAGAAGCACAATTGACTAAAATAGCTTTAGCACATAAATACCCTCATGTTGAAGGGGAGTTAGACATGGAATTTATTTTGGATACAGCAGATCTTGAGGCAGTTAAGCAGCTTGACGAGCTTTTGACTATTGATGGAGTCACCACTAATCCTTCAATTATTACCAAAAGTGGAAAGACACCAGAACAGGTTATTAAGGAGTTTGTTGAGTATCTGCGCCCAGAGCAGAAGTTCTTTGTTCAGGTTGTTTCGACCGACTATGAGCAGATGCTTGAGGAGGCTCGCTATATCTGTGGCTTGCGTCCAAAGAACACCTATGTAAAGATTCCTGTCACCCACAACGGCTATAAAGCAATTAAGCAGCTTAAGTCTGAGGGTCTTAGTGTTCTAGCAACGGCAATTTATTCCGCTGATGAAGCGTTCCTTGCAGCTGTGAATGGCGCAGATTACCTGGCGCCTTACGTTAACCGCATGTGCAACTATGGTGACGGAATTGGTCAGGTCCTTGACTTACTTCAGATGCTTGAGACTCAGGGATTGAACTCTAAGATTCTTGCTGCATCGTTTAAGAATGTTGAACAGGTTCATACTCTTATCGCTGCAGGTATTCAGTCCGTTACAGTTCCACCAGAGGTTGTATTTAGCATGATTGATCACCCTGGAACAAAGATTGCTGTTGATGAGTTCTCTGCAGCATGGCGCGGAGCTTACGGTAGGGATACGCTGCTCTAGTCACTCTTACATACTTAACACAAAAAGAGCATCTACGTTAGTAGATGCTCTTTTAATGCCTACCTGAGACTTTGCTTCAGATCCAAAAATTGGCTCTTAAAGCGTTCGCCTTTAGGATTCTTATCGCTTAGTCAGATAATCTGTCTGCCAGGTTCCACTATCGGAGCTAACAGCAATAGTACTACCACCATCTTTGGATGTGATGGTAAATGGCTCGCTTCGGGTGCTGATTCTACCGCCAAAGCTAATCTTGACAGTATTCTCATCACCGCTCCAAGTACCCTCAGTGGTCTTATTGTCGCCCTCACGATAAGTGACTGTTCCATCACTTTTCAGAACAATCTCAAGCTTCTTGCCATCGGTTCCCATGCCCGTGTAGGTACCAACCCACTTGTTAACTGCGGACTTAGAAGCCTGAGTATCTTCCTTCTGCTGATTCTCCTTACCCTTGAGCAGGGAAGTAATCTTGCTTACTTGACTATTAATCTTGTCGCCAAATGAAGCGTAGCTATAGTCTTTATCGGTGTTGCTGTCCCAAACAGCTTTTTCGTCCTCAAGATTATTTTGAAGATTTTTCAGCTCAGACAACTTATTGTTTAGATCAGTTGCATCGGAGTTATCCGCCGTTGCACTTGCGTCAACAGAGTTGGCCCTAAGACGAGTCTTGTAATCGTTGAGGAACCAATCAAAAATCTTTTTCTGTTTATCCGTAATTGAGCTGGTAACGTCCTTGAGATGAGAATCGTCATTACCGTCAGAAAGGGTAAACTTACCATCTTTTTGATCTGTACTGATTTTGTTTTGAATGTCTGCGAGCTGATTGTATGCGGCGAGAAGGGCAGACCTGTCTCCACCAGAGATAAGGGAATCAACATCAACGGCATCAATCTGAGAAGAGTAAGACTTCTCAAGATCAGTTACCTCTTGCGAACGAGCGTTTTGCTGATGGTTCTTGTAGAACATCCATCCACCAAATCCAGCTACGCAAAGCAGGACAAGTGCTACAACTACAGTGAGAATAACCTTACCGGCACTGGAAGGTTTTTTGTTGCCGTTCTTTGTCTGAGGTGCGCTCTCGACAACAGTGGTGTCTTCGGGGGTCTCGACAGTAGCAAAAGAACGCGAAGTTCTTGTTCGTGCAATGCTTGGGAAATGCGTGGTTGGAGTTACCTCTGGCTCCGAATTACGGTCATCTGATGAAAACATGTCAACATCAGTAGTTTCTTCAACAGCAGGTGACTCGATTTTTTCTCCGCAGGATGTACAGAAGACGGACCCGTCATTAATTTCTGCACCACAATTAGGACATTTCATCTTTGGAATCCTTACTTAAGAGCGGTTCCGCATTTACCGCAGAACTTAGCATTTTCTGGGAGCTCTGCGCCGCAATTAGGGCATGCAGATGGAGCGTTATTATTGTCTGCAGCTGGCTGATTAGCAGCTGGATTTACAGCCGGGGCTGCATTTTCTTCAACATCAGTAGCTGGTACTGCGGAGTTGTTCTGTGCAGCTGGAGTTTGAGCTGGAGCTGCATTAATTACTGTAGTGTTTTGCTGCTGAGAAACAACAGCAGCGGCAAAAGCAGCCTTCTTTGCCTCATTATTGCGATAGAAAATTAGTGCGCTTGCGCAAATAATTGCGAGGTGGACAGCAACGTAAATATAGCCAGCAAGAGAAAGCTCACAGCCAATACCAAAAGAATTAGATCCACCCATTGCCTGAGTGATTCCATTTGTAATACTAGATTTAGTGAGAAAAAGAACTAAAAGATTAGCAAGGCCAGGAACCCATAGGAAAGAAATGAAGTTCTTAAACTTTGGAGAAAGCGAGACAACCATCGTAACAAGAGAGATGAAAAGCGTCACGTTAAGAATGGAGGCATCAACTGTTCCTGCCTTAAGATAGTTAGAGATAGCATTGCTTCCATCGCCGAGCAAGCTTGAAGACATTTTAAGAATCGAGAAAATCGAGGAAAGCTCGGCAAATGAGAAGCTAATAGAAGCAACTTGACCAGCACGGATCTCAAATACAGGAGCTAGGAACAAAGCTGCACTTAAAACGGCTGCAATTGCGATGACAAGGGACAATTTCTCATTGTCATACTTGTCAAGCTTAGCGAGGTGTTCTTTAACATTGATTGCTTGCTGATTGGGGGATGAAACTTGTTGATCCATGGTTCCTTCTTTCCTTACTAATAACAGGCGCTATAAATGTATTATTTCTAGAAACTAATTTGCTGTTTAATTGCATAAAACATAATTTGTTCACGATTTAGCTGATTAAACTTAATAAATTTTACCTTCTGCACTTTTGCGTAAAACCTTCTTTGCTGAGCACAGCAATCCTTTCATTAAATTTTTGCTTTCAATTACTAAGACGGAGTAGAGCCGTGAAAGGTTCAAAAATATTTTGCTAAAAATAAAAATGGTGAGAAAAAAGTACTATAACGATTTGCCAAATAGGTGGAGGCTCCATCAGATTTGTGAAGATATTTTTTATTGCTTCCTAAGGGTAAAGTAATTCAGAATCTTACATTTGCTGTGTTTTATAGGTTCCAAATTTGGCCTTTATGCCAATGGAGAGAAAATTTTACCAATTTTATGCAGATGCTTGAAACCCACGGACTGAATTCTAAGATTCTTGCCGCATCGTTTAAGAATACCAAGCAGGTCCATGCGCTCATATCTGCAGGTATTGATGCAGTTACTCTTTCACCCGATATTGTCTACACGATAATAGATCATCCGGGCATAAAGAATGTTGCTAATGAGTTCTCTGCTGCATGGCGAGAGGCTTATGGTAGGGATGCTCTATTACGATAATAGAAGCATTAGTAAGCTTAGTTCTCTTCAGGTGATTTTTTTAATATAAGTAAAGTTATGTATAAAAGAACACAATTAGCCACTATAAAAGAGGCTGAAATTAAAGCTGAGAACAAAATAATTAGAAACAGGTTTTCAGTTAAATCAAACACTACGTATATTATTGAGTTTAGCTCATTGATCATCGGCGAAAAGTTTCTTGATAATTGGAATATATAGAGAGAAAATTCTTTCGCTCCGTAAAAGAATTCAATAAGAATAAAGAGTGTTAGGAAGACAAACAATTCCCACTTCATCATATCAAGTAGCATTTCTTTATTTGTTAACTGGGCTTTTATTTTTTTATCAGACAGAAGTATTAAGGCAAAAAAATTAGAACTTCCCAAAAAAAGCATAATAAAATCAAAATAAGTTCCAAACAACAGAATGAAGAAAGCTGAGAGAAATACTGGGATGTAGCAAACAAGTATTTCCTGTTTATGATTTTTTACTTCAGAAGGCAAAAATTTTTTTAACTTAAGGGAGACATTATTTTGCTCGAATTTCAAGAACCATCTAGTAGATATAACAAAAAATACTAATGAAAGGAAGAAAAGTAATAAAATGTTGCTAGAAAGCAAATGGATTAGCGATTTATAAATCATTCTAGCTCCTTTTTAGGTTTTATATATTATTAACCAGCGGCTACAAAACGTCGGTGAAAAAATCTACTACAAACTGACTTAGATTATGTATATAAGTCAGACATAGGGGTATAAGCAAAACCGTAAAGCAGAAACACGGTATGTGTTCACGGCTAGCTTGTGCCCCTTTTTAGGTCATCTACCTGTGGGGTTTCTCGCCAAACGGAACGCGTACATAGGAAAGGATGATTCACAATGGGTAAGATTCTTGGAATTGACCTGGGTACTACAAACTCAGCTATGG
>CAKQBM010000014.1 GCA_934216185.1 uncultured Streptococcus sp.
TAAGAAGGGGGAAGGCCGATGAAGCGTTCTTCTCTCCTAGTCAGAATGGTTATTTCCATCTTTCTGGTCTTTCTCATCCTCCTAGCTGTAGTCGGGACTTTCTACTATCAATCTAGTTCATCAGCCATTGAGGCCACCATTGAGGGCAATAGCCAAACGACCATCAGCCAGACTAGCCACTTTATTCAGTCTTATATCAAAAAATTAACAACCACCTCTACCAGTTTGACCCAGCAGGCAGATGTTATGGCCTATGCTGAGAATCCCAGTCAAGATAAGGTCAAGGGAATCCGAGATTTGTTTTTGACCATCTTGAAGGCAGATAAGGACTTGAAAGCAGTGGTTTTGGTGACCAAGTCCGGTCAGGTCATTTCTACAGATGACAGTGTGCAGATGAAAACTTCTTCTGATATGATGGCTGAAGACTGGTACCAAAAGGCCATTCATCAGGGAACCATGCCTGTTTTGACTCCGGCTCGTAAATCGGACAGTCAATGGGTCATTTCTGTCACTCAGGAACTTGTTGATGTAAAGGGGGCTAATCTTGGTGTGCTTCGTTTGGATATTTCATATGAAACGCTGGAAGCCTATCTTAATCAGCTTCAGTTAGGTCAGCAGGGCTTTGCCTTTATTATCAATGAAAACCATGAATTTGTTTATCATCCTCAACACACAGTTTATAGTTCGTCTAGTGAAATGGAGGCCATGAAACCCTATATTGAGACAGGGCAGGGTTATACTCCAGACCACCAATCCTATGTCAGCCAAGAAAAGATTGCTGGAACTGATTGGACGGTACTTGGCGTGTCTTCGCTGGAGAAGTTAGATCAGGTTCGGAATCAACTCATGTGGACCTTGCTTGGGGCCAGTGTCACATCTCTTCTTGCATGTCTCTGCTTGGTGTGGTTCAGTCTCAAGCGTTGGATTGCTCCTTTGAAGGATTTGAGAGATACCATGCTGGAAATTGCTTCTGGTAATCAGAATCTTCGTGCCAGGGAAACTGGTGCCTATGAACTGAGAGAAGTGACTCGCCAATTCAATGCCATGTTGGATCAGATTGATCAGTTGATGGTAGCTATTCGCAGGCAGGAAGAAACGACCCGTCAGTACCAACTTCAAGCCCTATCAAGTCAGATTAACCCACATTTCCTCTATAACACTTTGGACACCATCATCTGGATGGCTGAATTTCAGGATAGTCAGCGTGTGGTTCAGGTGACCAAGTCCTTGGCAACCTATTTCCGCTTGGCGCTCAATCAAGGCAAGGATTTAATTTGCCTGTCTGACGAAATCAATCATGTCCGCCAGTACCTCTTTATCCAAAAACAACGTTATGGGGATAAGCTGGAATACGAGATTGATGAAGATTCTACTTTTGATAATCTAGTCTTACCCAAGTTGGTGTTACAACCCTTGGTAGAAAATGCTCTTTACCATGGTATTAAGGAAAAGGAAGGTCAGGGTCATATTAGAGTCTCTGTCCAGAAACAGGATTCAGGATTGGTCATCCGTATTGAGGATGATGGCGTTGGTTTCCAAGATGTTGGTGATAGTAGTCAAAGTCAGCTCAAACGTGGGGGAGTTGGTCTTCAAAATGTTGATCAGCGGCTCAAACTTCATTTTGGAGAACATTACCAGATGAAAATCAATTCTGCCCCCTCAAAAGGGACGACGGTTGAAATATACATAAATAGAATAGAAACTAGTTAACTCCCAGTCAATTCTGGGAGTTTTATGCGTAATTGGGCAAGCTTTCTAGGTTGTCTATCTTGCTAAAAACAAGAAAAAACGATATGATAGATAATGACAAAAGAGGTATCAAGTATGAAGGAAAAAGACATTCAAAGAGAAACAAGCCAGATTGTAGAAGATGTGTTGGAAAAGGCTAATTTGAAGCAAGGATCTATCTTTGTTTTGGGCCTTTCTTCTAGTGAAGTGATAGGTGGTCAGATTGGCAAGGAATCCAGCCAAGAAATTGGGGAAATCATTGTGAAGACCATCCTAGATATCTTAGAGGAAAAAGAAATTCATCTAGCTGTTCAAGGTTGTGAACATGTCAATCGGGCCCTCGTTGTTGAACGTCAGGTGGCAGAGCAGTTTGGTCTGGAAATCGTCAGTGTCCTTCCTACCCTTCATGCAGGAGGTTCAGGTCAGTTGGCAGCCTTCAAGTTTATGCAAGATCCAGTTGAGGTTGAATTTATCAAGGCTCATGCTGGATTGGATATCGGAGACACTGCAATTGGCATGCATGTCAAGCATGTTCAGGTTCCGATTCGCCCTCTTTTGAGAGAGATTGGGCATGCCCATGTAACGGCTCTTGCTAGCCGTCCAAAATTAATTGGAGGTGCGCGTGCGCATTATCCACAAGATTCTATCAGAAAGTCGTGAGAATGAAAAAAACAAAACAACAACTAGAAAAAATTACCAAATATTCCATTCGTAAGCTAACTGTTGGAGTAGGTCCTGTAGCCATCGGGGCCTTCCTTTTTGGTGCCAGTATCCTTTCAGTAGATAAGGTGCATGCCAATGAAGTTGGCGGAGCTCATAGCGTTCATTACCGTTATTTGGCGGAGCAGGAATTGACCGATTCTGAAAAAGCCTTGATTCACCATGAAGTTCCTACAGAATTTCAAGATGATGATATTCTCTATGTAGTTTATCGCAAGAAATCAACTAACAGTCAACAACTTCCATACACAGGAAGTAAGGAACTAGCCTTGGCAGGTTTGGGCTTGGCAACGGCTTCTCTAGCAGTCTTTTTAGTGTCTAAAAAAGGTCGCAAAGAGGTCCTAGGTGTTCTCTTAATTGGTTCTTTAGGAGCCAGCACCTTTGTACCTTACGGGACATTTGCGTTTGAAAATAAAGAATTGCTTTCTTATAACCAAACTATTTCAGCCTCTACACATGAAGGCTTGGCTGAAGGGATTATCCACATTGATGGTTATGAATACATCGGATACTTCAAGGAAGCAGAACTCCATCCATCAAGACCAGCTTCAACTGAGAAGCCTCAGTTGCCAGTAGAAAAGCAAAGTGCAAATGAAATTGAGAAGACAGAAGTAGTTCAAGAAAAAACTGCTGTTGCTCCAGAAACTATCGTTGAGAATCCTGTAGTAGAGACTCCAGTTGCTCCTGCTATTGAAACAAAACCAGTTTCTGAGAAGCCTCAGACAAGACAGGAAGAGAGCTTGGTGGAGATTCCTTTTGAAACAGCCACAAGACCAGATGCGAATCTAGCAGAAGGACAGACTCGTATCGTCGCAGCTGGAGTAAATGGTCAGCGCCGCCTTGTAACCAAAGTATCGATGGTTAATGGTCAAGAAGTTAGAGAAGTCATCGAAGACCAAGTGGTTCAAAATCCTGTGTCGCAAGTCATTGTAGTCGGAACTAAGAAAGAGGTACAACCTGCCCCAACTCCAGTACCACAAGATGAACAAACGCATCAAGTAGCAAAAGGAACTCAAGAGGAAGGTAAGGAAGGTCAGGCCTTAACGCAACCTGAATTACCAGAGGCCTCAGTAGAAGAAAAAGGAACTCAAGAGGAGGGGAAAACAGGACAAGCTCTCACACAGCCAGAACTTCCAGAATATCATGAAGCAAAAGGTGTTCAAGAAGTAAAAGAAGGTGAGAAACAAGGCCAAGCTTTAGTACAGCCAGAACTTCCTGAATATAAAGAACCAGTTTCAACAAAGGGAACTCAAGAACCTGGTCAAGAAGGTCAAGCACCAGTACAAGAAGTCAATCCAGAATATAAAGTAACAACAGGTACAGTTGAGAAGTCTACCGAAAGTGAATTAGATTTCGCAACAGAAGTAGTTCCGGATGATACAAAATATGTGGGTGACGAAGTAGTTGAAAGCCCTGGCTCTAAAGGAGTTCAAGTTACGAAAACAACTTACGAAACAGTGGAAGGTGTAGAGACAGATAAAGTCCTTTCTACAACTACAGAAGTGAAAACTCCTGCTGTTCCTAAAGTCGTTAAAAAAGGAACAAAACCACTTGAAGGAACAACAGTTGAAACAAGAGAAGAAGTCATTCCTTTTGCTACAAAAACAGAAGATGACGACACTTTAAAACGTGGAACAACTAAAGTTACTCAAGAAGGTGTAAATGGTAAGAAACAAATTACTGAAATCTATAAAACGATTCGTGGAGAAAAAACAAATGACGCTCCAACAGTAGAAGAAAAAGTTCTTCAAGCACCTCAAGATAAAATTATTAAGAATGGTACAAAAGGGTTAGAAAAACCAACCTTAGAATGGGCTAATACTGAAAAAGATGTCTTGAAGAAGAGTGCGACAGCTAGTTATACATTGACTAAGCCAGCTGGAGTAGAAATTAAATCCATCAAATTAGCGCTAAAAGATAAAGATGGACAACTTGTTAAAGAAGTAACAGTAGCTGAAAATAATTTAAACGCTACTTTAGATAAATTGAAATATTATCAAGGTTACACTCTATCTACTACAATGGTTTATGATCGTGGAGAAGGTGAAGAAACTGAGAAATTAGAAGATAAACAAATTCAATTAGACCTTAAAAAAGTTGAAATCAAAAACATTAAAGAAACAAGCTTGATGAGTGTAGACGATGCTGGTGTTGAAACAGATAAGAGCTTATTAACTGAAAAGCCGACAGATGTTTCTCCATTATATTTACGTGTGACAACTCACGACAACAAAGTGACAAGACTTGCAGTAAGTTCTGTTGAAGAAGTTGTTGTAGATGGAAAAACATTGTACAAAGTCGTAGCGAAGGCTCCAGACTTAGTTCAACGTAGAGAAGATGATACACTAAGTGAAGAGTATGTTCATTATTTTGAAAAGCAATTACCAAAAGTAAATAATGTATATTACAACTTCAATGAACTTGTAAAAGATATGCAAGCTAATCCAACGGGTGAGTTCAAACTTGGTGCAGACTTGAATGCTGTGAATGTTCCGACTCCGAATAAACAATACGTGACGAACATCTTTAAGGGTAAGTTGTATAGTGAAGGTGACAAACGTTATACCATTCACAACCTAGCTCGACCATTGTTCAACCGTGTTGAAAATGCTCATATTCATGACATCAACTTTGGTAATGTGAATATCAATATGCCGTGGGCTGATAAAACAGCTCCACTTGGAGAACTATTTAAGAACTCAACGATTGAGAATATTAAAGTTACAGGTAATGTGGTTGGTAATAACGACGTTACAGGTATGGTCAACAAACTAGATGAATCCAATATGCGTAATGTAGCCTTTATTGGTAACATCACAAGCGTTGGTAATAAAGGTTGGTGGTCTGGTGGACTTGTCAGCGAAAGTTGGAGAAGTAACGTAGACAGTTCTTATGTTGACGCGAACATTAAAGCTAACAATGCTAAATTTGGTGGACTTGTTGCCAAAGTCAACCATGGTGGAAATCCAAATGATGTTAAACAAAAAGGCCGATTAACAAAATCTGTTGTCAAAGGTACCATGACGCTTCAAACGAACAATCAAAGTGGTGGTTTAATTCATGAAAACTATGACTGGGGTTGGGTTGAAAATAACGTAAGCATGATGAAAGTGACAAATGGTGAGATGATGTATGGTTCGGGATCAGTTGACTCAGGTGACCCATACTTCGGATTTGATTACTTCAAGAACAATGTGTATGTGAACGATGTTGCATCAGGTAACGTTTCTTATAACCGTTCGAAACAAATTAAGGGTGTCGATCAAGCAGAAGCGGATAAACGTATTGCTTCGTTCAATATCACAGCTGATAAATATGAAATCACACCATATTTGACTGATAAACTGAATCACGTAGCGTATAAAGAAGACACGTACAAAACTACTCAAGATTATAATGCAGAACGTGAACTTGCATACCGTAATATCGAAAAACTTCAACCATTCTACAATAAAGAGTGGATTATCAATCAAGGAAACAAAATTCCTGCTGGTTCTAAATTGTTAACGACTGAAGTATTATCAGTTACAGGTATGAAAGATGGACAATTTGTAACAGACTTGTCAGATGTTGATCACATTATGATTCATTATGCTGATGGTACGAAAGAAGAAAAAGCTGTGTCACCTAAGGCTACATCAAACGTGGAACAAGTAAAAGAATATGGTATTACCGATTTAGGAGATGTCGTTTACACACCAAATATGGTGGTTAAAGATCGTACTCAATTACTAAGTGATGTTAAAGCGAAATTAGATACAATCACTCTTGAATCTCCTGAAGTTCGTACGATTTCAAATAATGTTCCTGCATTATACCTTGAAGAAAGTTTTGTAGATACAAAAGCAAATCTTGATAAGTTAGTAAAAGCTCTTGTTGAAAATGAAGATCATCAGTTAAATGGTGATGAGGCAGCCATCAAAGCACTTCTTAAGAAAGTAGAAGATAATAAAGCTAAAATTATGATGGCACTTACTTACCTCAATCGTTATTATGGAATTGAATATGGTGACTTGAACATTAAGAATATGATGATGTTTAAACCAGACTTCTATGGTAAGACACCAAGTGTTATTGACAGATTAATTAGAATTGGTTCGCAAGAAAAGAACTTGAAGGGTGATAGAACTCAAGATGCGTACCGTGAAATGATTGCAGGAGATACTGGTAAAGGTGATTTACGTAGTTTCTTAGATTATAATATGCGTCTCTTCACAAATGACACGGATCTTAATGATTGGTTTATTCACTCAGCGAAAAATGTTTATGTTGTAGAACCTGAAACAACAAATCCAGACTTCAAAAATAAACGTCATCGCGTCTTTGATGGTCTAAATAATAACATGCATGCTCGTATGATTCTACCATTGTTGAACTTGAAAAAATCACATATTATCTTGATTTCAACTTATAATACCATGGCATACAGCTCGTTTGAGAAATATGGTAAGAACACTGAAGCTGAACGTGAAGCCTATAAAGCACGTATTCAAGAAGTTGCAAAAGCTCAACAAACATACTTAGACTTCTGGTCACGTCTTGCACTTCCAAATGTTCGTGATCAACTACTTAAGAGCCAAAATATGGTCCCAACACCAGTATGGGATAACCAAGCTTATGCAGGTATTGGCGGAGCTAATCGTATGGGTTATGCTGACGGTGGAAAAGTCGCAACCCCTGTTCGTGAATTATTTGGTCCGACCGGTCGTTGGCATCAGACAGATTGGCGTATGGGTGCGACTGCTAGAATTTATGGTTCACCACAAAATGATGAACAAGTTTTCTTCATGGTAACAAATATGTTTGAACCATTCGGTATTTCTGCCTTTACACATGAGACTACTCACGTCAATGACCGTATGGCCTATCTTGGTGGTCATGGACATCGTCAAGGTACAGATCTTGAAGCGTATGCGCAGGGTATGTTACAAACGCCTGATAGTTCTACTTCTAATGGTGAATATGGTGCTCTTGGTATTAATATGGCTTATCATCGTCAAAATGATGGAAATCAATGGTATAACCCAGATCCTGATAAGTTAAATTCACGTGAAGCGATTGACCATTATATGAAGAATTATAATGATGCGCTTATGATGTTAGACCATCTTGAGGCTGATGCTGTATTACCGCAGTTAAATGGAAATACGAGTCGCTGGTTCAAGAAAATGGATCGACAATACCGTAGTGGAAATTCAGGTCATCAGTTCGATAAAATTCGTGAGTTGACAGAGGATGAGAAAAAAGTAGTCATCAATACAATTGATGATTTGGTAGATAACAACTTGATTACTAAACATGGTGCTCCTGGAGATGGTACTTATAATCCATCAGACTTTGGGTCAGCTTATGTTAATATGAATATGATGACCGGTATCTATGGCGGTAATACGAGTCAAGGTGCACCTGGTGCTGCATCCTTCAAACACAATACATTCCGTATGTGGGGTTACTTCGGATATGAAAATGGATTTGTTGGATATGCATCTAGCAAATATCAAGGTGCTGCAAACAGTGAAAATAAAGGTTTACTCGGCGACGACTTTATTATCAAGAAAGTTTCTAATGGAAGATTCACTAACCTTGAAGACTGGAAGAAAGAGTGGTTTAGGGAAGTCAAAGCAAAAGCTGACAAAGGATTTACTGCCATTGAGATTGATGGTAAACAAATTACAAATTATGCTGAACTAAAAGTGTTGTTTGATAAAGCGGTTGAGGCTGATCTAGCAGGTAGAGGAACAGCTAAAACGGTGGAACTTAAATCAAAAGTCTTCAAAGCACTTCTTAAAAATACAGACGGATTCTCAGGAAATCTTTTTAAAGCATAGATTGTATTAAATAGATGAGTAAAAAGGTAGATTAAGTTTTTCTTGATCTGCCTTTTTATGCTATACTTGAAATATGCATAGAAAAACAGTGATTGATTTTAGGGCTTTGGGGGAGAGATACATCTTTACCCAGCCGATTAAAGAGTTAAAAACGAGAAATGTAGCAGAAGTGGCAGATTTGCTGTCACAAGTGGAAAGCTACCAAGAGCAAGGCTATTATGTGGTTGGTTATGTTAGCTATGAGGCGGCACCGGCTTTTGAGGAGAAATTAGCTGTTCACCCTGCACCCTTGTTGGGAGAGTATCTGCTCTACTTTACGGTTCATGATAGTGTAGAGAAATCTAGTATTCCGTTAACTTATGACGAAGTTGATATGCCGTCAAATTGGCAGGAAGTAACGTCTGCAGCAGACTATGAAAAGGCTATTGCCCAGATACATCATCATTTGCGACAGGGAGATACCTATCAGGTCAACTACACCGTCCAACTCAAGCAAAAGTTAAGTGCCAATCCTTTTGCTATCTACAATCGTATGGTGGTAGAGCAGGAGGCGGGCTACAATGCCTATGTTGAACATGACGAGATGGCAGTGATTTCCATGAGTCCAGAGCTCTTTTTTGAGCAAAATGGCCGAGAATTAACGACTCGTCCAATGAAGGGAACGACTCAGCGTGGGGTAACTGACCAAGAAGATCTTGAACAGGCTGGCTGGTTGGAGCAGGATTCTAAAAATCGGTCTGAAAATATGATGATCGTAGACCTCTTGCGCAATGATATGAACCGTATTTCTGAAGTGGGGAGCGAGCACGTGGAGCATCTTTGCCAAGTAGAACAGTATTCAACGGTTTGGCAGATGACTTCGACCATCAAGAGTCAGTTGCGAGAGGATGTGAACCTTGTTGAAATCTTCCGCTCTCTCTTTCCTTGTGGTTCCATAACGGGTGCACCGAAAATTGCGACTATGGAAATCATTAAGGACTTGGAGCCACAACCGCGTGGAGTCTACTGTGGAACGATTGGTCTCTTGCTTCCAAATGGACGACGGATTTTTAATGTTGCTATCCGAACTATTCAACTGTATCAAGGGAAAGCCATCTATGGAGTTGGCGGAGGCATTACATGGGATAGCACTTGGGAATCTGAATACCGCGAGGTTCATCAAAAGGCAGCTGTTCTCTATCGTAAACAAGCTCGTTTCCAATTAATTTCAACTGGAAGAATCAGCCAAAAACAACTTCTGTTTGAAGAACAGCATCTTGAAAGATTGAGAAAAGCTAGTCGATATTTTGCCTTTCCTTTTGATGCAGAATACTTGAAACAAAAGATAGAGGAAGAGTGTCAAGCTTGTGAAGCTAATCAAGACTACCGCTTGCGAATTAGCCTTAGCAAATCTGGAGAGATAGAACTTAGTCGACAAATCTTAACACCTCTTAGTCCACATTTCTGTCAGGCCAAACTCTGCCTTCAGGAAGCCAATTTGCAACAAGCTTTTATCTACTTCAAAACGACTCACCGACCGCACTTAAATCTAGGTAAACAGGAAATCATTTACCATAATGCAGCAGGAGAACTATTGGAAACCTCTATCGGAAATTTAGTTTTGAAAATCGCTGGGAAACTCTATACACCATCTATCAGGCTTGGGATTTTACCAGGAATTTACCGTCAGCATTTGCTGGAAACAGGACAGGTAGAAGAGACAGTCTTGACCTTGGCAGATTTAGCCCAAGCAGAAGCTATTTACGGCTGTAATGCAGTGAGAGGCTTGTATGAATTAAGCCTAGAGGAGAACTAGATGAAACTGGTATTTTTACACGGTTTAGGGCAGTCAGCAGAGTCTTGGAAAGAAGTTCGGGATCTACTGACAGATTATCCTTCTGAGGCTATCGAGTTATTTCCTTCTGGAGTTAGTAGCTATCAAAAAGCTAAGGAGCGAGTTTATCAGCATCTAGCTCAAGAGACAGAACCTTTTGTTTTGGTTGGATTGTCCTTAGGTGCTGCCCTGGCACTAGAACTTTCCAGTTATGATTTACCAAATCTCCGAGCTTTGATTCTATCAGGATGTCCGCTAAAGTTAGCAGGGAATATCCTATTTTATCTTCAGTTGCTGTTATTTAAATTACTTCCCAAAAGAGTATTTGAAAAACAGGGAGCAGACAAAGCTCTTATGGTCGGAGTTTCTGAGGAATTGAAGACACTTGATTTAACGGATATAGCAGGGATTTGCCCCTATCCAACCTTACTAATTTGTGGCAGCAAAGATAAACCGAATCTTAGTTCTATGAGAAGTCTTCATAAACTAATATCAGAATCCCAATTTCAGATTATCCCAGACGGCCCTCATGTCTTGAATAAGGAAAAACCAAAGGAGTTTGTAGAAAATACCAGAAGTTTCCTTGAATTGCTGAAATAAGTTTGATAAAATAATATTGAAATAGATAACATTCCTATAGGAGAAAGTAATGAACAAACGTCTATTTTTTAAAATGAGTTTGGCGACGTTGTCAGTTTTAGCCTTGTTTTCACAATCTGTTTTAGCAGAAGAAAACATCCATTTTTCTAGCTGTAAGGAAGCTTGGGCTAATGGCTATTCAGATCTTCATGAGGGGGATCCTGGTTATTCTGCCAAGTTAGATCGCGACCATGATGGTGTGGCTTGCGAATTGAAAAATGCTCCTAAGGGTGCTTTCAAAGCAAAACAAGAGACTACAACTCAAACTGATACAAGTTCAGCAACAACAAGTGGCTGGGTTAAGCAGGATGGTACTTGGTATTACTTTGATGGAAATGGCAATCCAGTGAAAAATACATGGCAGGGAAGCTATTACCTGAAAGCAGACGGGAAAATGGCCCAGAGCGAATGGATTTATGATGATTCTTATCAAGCTTGGTATTACTTGAAATCAGATGGATCTTATGCTTACAGTACATGGCAAGGAAATTACTATTTGAAATCAGATGGTAAGATGGCCAAAGGTGAATGGGTTTATGATTCTACCTACCAAGCTTGGTATTACTTGAAATCAGATGGATCTTATGCTTACAGCACGTGGCAAGGAAATTACTATTTGAAATCAGATGGTAAGATGGCTGTCAATGAATGGGTTGATGGCGGACGTTATTATGTAGATGCGACTGGTTTGTGGAAAGCTAATTTAAAAGTAAGCAATAAAGGGTCCTATTATAGCCTTCAAGGGAAGTATGATGAAATTGTAGTTGCTAATAAACACTATCCTATGTCTAAAGATTACTATCCAGGTGAAAATGCTACTGCAAAAGCAGCCTTTTTAAAACTGATTGAACAGATGAAGGAAGAAGGCTACGCTATTAGCGATAATTATAGCGGATTTAGAAGTTATGCAACCCAAGCACAATTGTATCAAAGTTATGTAAACCAAGAGGGACAGGCTGCTGCGGATCGTTATTCCGCCCGTCCTGGATATAGTGAACATCAGACAGGACTTGCTTTTGATGTGATTGGCACAGATGGTCAATTGGTTGAAGATTCAAGTGCTGCTCAATGGTTATTAGAACATGCGCCAGACTATGGTTTTGTTGTTCGATATCCTCATGGTAAGGAAAGTATAACTGGTTATATGCATGAGGAATGGCATTTGCGCTATATTGGGAAAGAAGCTAAAGACATTGCTGCAAGTGGTTTGACACTAGAGGAATATTATGGATTTGATGGTGGAGACTATCTGGATTAAAAATTCATATTAGTTGAATGCAAACCTTTGCATAAATGACGGAATTTTGTTATACTATATCTGTAAGCATTTTCAATTACTACACAATAAAAAAGGAGAATATGATGAGTCAAAAGATTATTGGGATTGACCTTGGTGGAACTTCTATCAAATTTGCAATCTTGACAACAGCAGGAGAAATCCAAGAAAAATGGTCTATCAAGACCAACATTTTGGATGAGGGAAGCCATATCGTTGATGATATGATTGAGTCTATTCAACATCGTTTGGACTTACTTGGATTGGTAGCAGCGGACTTCCAAGGTATTGGAATGGGATCACCAGGTGTGGTTGACCGTGAAAAAGGAACTGTTATTGGTGCCTACAACCTCAACTGGAAAACCCTTCAACCAATTAAAGAGAAAATTGAAAAAGCCTTGGGTATTCCATTCTTCATCGATAATGATGCCAACGTAGCAGCTCTTGGTGAACGTTGGATGGGTGCTGGTGATAACCAACCAGACGTTGTCTTTATGACACTTGGTACAGGTGTTGGTGGCGGTATCGTCGCAGAAGGCAAATTGCTTCACGGTGTGGCTGGTGCAGCAGGCGAGCTTGGCCACATCACTGTTGACTTTGATCAACCAATCGCATGTACTTGTGGTAAAAAAGGCTGTCTTGAGACAGTTGCTTCAGCAACAGGGATTGTCAACTTGACTCGTCGCTATGCGGACGAATACGAAGGCGATGCAGCCTTGAAACGCTTGATTGATAACGGAGAAGAAGTAACTGCTAAGACAGTCTTTGACCTCGCAAAAGAAGGAGACGAACTTGCTTTGATCGTTTACCGTAACTTCTCACGTTATTTGGGAATCGCTTGTGCAAACATCGGTTCAATCCTAAACCCATCAACAATCGTCATCGGTGGTGGAGTTTCGGCAGCTGGAGACTTCCTACTACAAGGCGTTCAAAAAGTCTACGACGAAAATAGTTTCCCACAAGTACGTACCTCAACGAAATTAGCACTTGCAACTCTAGGGAACGACGCTGGGGTTATCGGAGCAGCATCACTTGTATTGCAATAAAATAAAAAAGGAGAAAATTGCTTTCCATAAGCGAGTGATTTTCCTCCTTTCTTTTTTATGCTATACTAATTAGGACAATAAATGAGGTGAGAATAAATGACAAAAGCAGATACTATTTTTAAAGAAAATATTGAACGAATCCTCAAAGACGGTGTCTTTTCTGAGCAGGCACGTCCCAAGTACAAGGATGGAACTGTTGCTAACTCCAAGTATGTAACTGGTTCCTTTGCCGAGTATGACTTGGCAAAGGGAGAATTTCCCATCACAACCTTACGTCCCATTGCGATCAAATCAGCTATCAAAGAAGTTCTCTGGATCTACCAAGACCAGTCCAATAGCCTAGAAGTTCTCAATGACAAGTACAATGTTCACTACTGGAATGACTGGGAAGTTGGAGACACGGGAACCATTGGTGAGCGCTATGGTGCCGTTGTTAAGAAACACGATATCATCAATAAGCTTCTCAAGCAGTTGGAAGCCAATCCTTGGAACCGCCGCAATATCATTTCGCTCTGGGATTACCAAGCTTTTGAAGAAACAGATGGGTTGCTCCCATGCGCCTTTCAGACCATGTTTGATGTCCGCCGTGTAGATGGAGAAATCTATCTGGATGCGACCTTGACCCAGCGTTCTAACGATATGCTGGTGGCCCACCACATCAATGCTATGCAGTATGTAGCCTTGCAGATGATGATTGCCAAGCATTTCGGCTGGAAGGTTGGGAAGTTCTTTTACTTCATCAACAACCTCCATATCTATGACAATCAATTTGAACAAGCCCAGGAATTGCTTCGTCGTGAACCGTCTAACTGCCAACCACGTTTGGTTTTGAATGTTCCTGATGGGACTAATTTCTTTGATATCAAAGCAGAAGATTTTGAGTTGGTGGATTATGACCCTGTCAAGCCACAGCTGAAGTTTGACCTAGCTATTTAATACTCTTCGAAAATCTCTTCAAACCACGTCAGCGTCGCTTCATCAACAACCTCAAAACCATGTTTTGAGCAACCTGCGGCTAGCTTCCTAGTTTGCTCTTTGATTTTCATTGAGTATAAAAGAACAGAAAAAAGAAGTTGAGACAGTGAATCTCAACTTCTTTTGTTTCTTAACGTGATACGCGGCGACGAGCTGCTTTTTTACGGTTTTCTTCGATGAAAGCTGCTTTTTGCTCTTCTGGTTCGATCACTTTCTTTTTAAATGCGTATACTGCGCCTGCAAGTGCAGCGACAGTTCCTGCGACACCTGTTACAAGACCTTTAGCGAATCCTTTAGCCATGAGTCTTCCTCCTTTATCTTCTTAATCAGCCAGCCTCCTCAAGAGGTCACATTTTTCTGACTGACCTTTTTATGTTATAATAATAGTAACGAAAAAATGGGAATTTTTCAAGGAAAAAAGATGAAAACAAAAATAATTGTGATTGTTGGACCGACTGCAGTTGGAAAGACAGCTCTTGCCATTGAAGTGGCCGAGCGTTTTAATGGCGAAGTGGTTAGTGGAGATAGCCAGCAAGTCTATCGAGGACTTGATATTGGGACGGCCAAGGCTAGTCCAGAAGAGCAGGCAACTGTTCCCCATCATTTAATCGATGTTAGAGAGGTAACCGAGTCTTACTCGGCTTTTGATTTTGTTTCAGAAGCTAAGATGGCTATTGAGGATATTCATAGTCGGGGCAAGCTAGCCATTATCGCTGGTGGAACTGGACTGTATATCCAGAGCTTGCTAGAAGGTTACCACCTGGGTGGGGAGACTCCTCATGAGGAGATTTTAGCTTATCGAGCTAGTTTGGAGCCATATTCAGATGAAGAATTAGCCCATCTTGTGGAGCAAGCAGGCCTTGAGATTCCCCAGTTTAATCGTCGCCGTGCTATGCGTGCCTTGGAAATTGCACATTTTGGTCAGGATTTGGAAAATCAAGAGACCTTGTATGAACCACTGATTATCTGCTTGGATGATGAGCGCAGTCAACTTTATGAGCGCATCAATCACCGCGTGGATTTGATGTTTGAGGCTGGGCTTTTGGATGAGGCTAAGTGGCTCTTTGACCATTATCCAGATGTGCAGGCAGCCAAAGGCATTGGCTACAAGGAACTTTTTCCTTATTTCCGTGGGGAGCAGACCTTGGAGGAAGCTAGTGAGAGTCTCAAACAGGCGACCCGTCGTTTTGCCAAGCGTCAGTTGACCTGGTTCCGTAATCGCATGCAGGTCACTTTTTATCAGATTGGAGAGTCTGGTGTGCAGGAACGTATTTTTAGCCAGATTGAGGAGTTTTTAGATGATTGAAACAGAGAAAAAAGAGGAACGCGTCTTGCTCATCGGTGTGGAATTGCAGGGCATGGACAATTTTGACCTCTCTATGGAAGAATTGGCCAGTCTAGCCAAGACAGCTGGAGCAGTCGTTGTAGATAGTTATAGACAAAAACGTGAAAAGTATGACTCCAAGACCTTCGTTGGCTCTGGTAAGTTGGAAGAAATCGCACTCATGGTGGATGCAGAAGAAATTACGACTGTCATTGTCAACAACCGCTTGACTCCGCGACAAAATGTCAATTTAGAAGAAGTTCTGGGTGTCAAGGTCATTGACCGTATGCAGTTGATTTTGGATATCTTTGCTATGCGAGCTCGAAGTCATGAAGGAAAACTCCAAGTGCATTTGGCTCAGTTAAAATATCTCTTGCCTCGCTTGGTTGGTCAGGGAATTATGCTCAGCCGTCAGGCAGGGGGAATTGGTTCCCGTGGACCTGGTGAAAGCCAGTTGGAGCTGAACCGTCGTAGCGTTCGCAATCAAATCACAGATATCGAGCGCCAGCTCAAGGTAGTTGAGAAAAATCGGGCGACTGTCAGAGAAAAACGTTTGGAGTCAAGCACTTTTAAGATTGGTTTGATTGGTTACACCAATGCTGGAAAGTCAACTATCATGAATACCTTGACCAGTAAGATTCAGTATGAAGCGGACGAGCTATTTGCGACTCTAGATGCGACGACTAAGAGTATTAATCTAGGGGGCAATCTACAGGTGACTTTAACTGATACTGTTGGCTTTATCCAAGATTTGCCGACAGAGTTGGTGTCCAGTTTCAAATCAACCTTGGAAGAAAGCAAGCATGTGGATCTTCTGGTTCATGTTATCGATGCCAGCAATCCTTACCACGAGGAACATGAAAAAACAGTCCTGTCCATCATGAAAGATTTGGATATGGAAGATATTCCTCGCCTGACTCTGTATAATAAAGCGGATTTGGTGGAGGATTTCACGCCTACCCAAACGCCTTATGCCCTCATTTCTGCCAAGTCTGAGGATAGTCGTGAAAATTTGCAGGCTTTGTTTTTAGAGAAAATCAAGGAGATTTTTGAGAGATTTACCCTGCGCGTGTCTTTTTCAAAGTCTTACAAGATACATGATTTAGAAAGTGTTGCGATTCTTGAAGAACGTGATTATCAGGAAGACGGCGAAGTGATTACAGGCTACATTTCCGAGAAAAATAAATGGAGGTTAGAGGAATTTTATGACTGATATTAAAACGTTGGCTCTAAAATATGGGGGATATACAAGTCTCGATAAGGTCTATCTGGATCAACTTCTAACTGGTAAAACAGAGCAGGAGCAGTTGGCACTGATCACGCCTCCGCCGAGTGTAGTCAATGCCTACTTTGCAGAACTCTACCAGAAAAAGAGTCCTGAGACTGCGACAGATTATTTTGCTGAAGTCAGTCAGGAACTGAATCTTTACAATGCTGAACCTAGTTTCACCTCAGAAAACAAGCCCTTTATTCGGCTTAATCTGTCTGGTAAATCCTTTGGTTTTTGTTATGAGAGTGAGGGTCTAGGTCGAATTTTCTCTGAAAATGAGGAGAAGATTTCAGATGACTTGCTCTTTGAGATTGCGCAAATTTTCCCTCATCAACTAGTCTTTGAAGAATCTGGCAAGATTTACATGAAGGCTGTCGGAGATGAGGAAGTTGTTAGCGTGGAAAATCTTACAGCTTTGACTGATTTGGAAAATTTGGCTGATGGTCGCAAACGTCTAAAAGGCTACAGTCAAGAGGATTTATTACAGGAAGCTACTGCTTTTTCTGGCAAGCGCTATTTCCGATCGGAAAACCGCACAGCCATGTTATATATTGATTAATTAGAAAGTATCGAATGGATATTCAATTTTTAGGAACGGGGGCTGGTCAGCCCTCTAAAGCCCGCAACGTTTCAAGTCTTGCCCTGAAACTCTTGGATGAGATTAACGAAGTCTGGCTCTTTGACTGTGGAGAAGGAACGCAAAATCGCATTCTGGAAACCACAATTCGACCACGTAAGGTCAGCAAAATCTTTATTACCCACCTACATGGAGACCACATCTTTGGCCTGCCAGGATTCCTTTCTAGTCGTGCCTTTCAGGCCAATGAAGAGCAGACAGATTTGGAAATCTATGGACCTCAAGGAATCAAGTCATTTGTCTTAACCAGCCTTCGTGTGTCAGGTTCGCGTCTGCCTTACCGTATTCATTTTCATGAGTTTGACCAAGATTCTCTAGGTAAAATCCTTGAGACCGATAAATTCACGGTGTATGCAGAGGAGTTGGATCATACTATTTTCTGTGTTGGCTATCGTGTCATTCAAAAGGACTTGGAAGGAACGCTGGATGCTGAAAAACTCAAGGCGGCAGGTGTCCCATTTGGCCCACTTTTTGGAAAAATCAAAAACGGTCAGGACGTTGTTCTCGAAGACGGTACTGAAATCAAGGCAGCAGACTATATCTCAGCTCCACGTCCAGGTAAAATTATCACTATTCTGGGTGACACCCGCAAAACCAATGCCAGTGTGCGTCTGGCTGTCAATGCCGATGTCCTTGTCCATGAGTCTACTTATGGCAAGGGTGATGAAAAGATTGCCCACAATCATGGTCACTCTACTAACATGCAAGCTGCACAAGTAGCGGTAGAAGCAGGTGCAAAACGCCTCTTGCTCAACCATATCAGTGCCCGCTTCCTCTCAAAAGATATCAGCAAGCTCAAAAAAGATGCTGCTAGCATTTTTGAAAATGTGCATGTGGTCAAGGATTTGGAAGAAGTGGAAATCTAGCAGTCACAGAAAGGATAAGTATGCCTACTATTCTCATTACCGGAGCTAGCGGTGGCCTAGCACAAGAGATGGTCAAACTCTTGCAAAATGACCAACTCATCTTGCTTGGTAGAAATAAGGAAAAATTAGCCCAACTCTACGGAAACCATCCCCATGCAGAATTGATTGAAATCGATATTACCGATGACTCAGCCTTAGAAACTCTGGTATCAGACCTTCATCTCCGCTATGGCAAGATTGATGTCTTGATAAACAACGCTGGTTACGGGATTTTTGAGGAATTTGACCAGATTTCCGACCAAGATATTCATCAGATGTTCGAGGTCAATACCTTTGCCCTAATGAATCTGTCTCGTCGCCTTGCGGCTCGAATGAAGGAAAGTCGAAAAGGCCATATCATCAATATCGTCAGCATGGCAGGTTTAATTGCTACTGGCAAGTCCAGTCTCTACTCAGCGACTAAGTTTGCGTCCATTGGTTTTTCAAATGCTTTGCGCCTCGAACTTATGTCCTACGGTATTTATGTAACGACGGTTAATCCAGGGCCAATCCGTACAGGATTTTTCGACCAAGCCGACCCAGATGGAACCTATCTCAAGTCGGTTGATCGCTTCCTGCTGGAACCAGATGCAGTGGCTAAAAAGATTGTCAAGATTATAGGAAAAAACAAACGAGAACTCAATCTCCCGATGTTGTTGAACCTAGCCCATAAGTTTTATACTCTCTTTCCCAAGCTAGCTGATAAGTTGGCAGGGGAAACTTTTAATTATAAGTAAAAAGAACCAATGCGTAGGTTGTTGCTAGCCTACATATTGGTTCTTATCATTTCTCAACTATCAAACTGGACTTCTTCTAGTAGATAGTCAATAAAGCGTTCGCCCATCTTCGACAGGCTGGTTTTCTCATGCTGGATATAGACCAGTTCAATTGGATCATCAATATCCAGTGGGATAGAAACGATATTGTCTCCGTTGAGGTTGCTGTTCAAAATTCCTGTTGCAATGGTATATCCATCCAAACCAATCAAGAGATTAAAAAGGGTGGCACGGTCACTAACCACAATGGATTTCTTGTGATGTTCTTGAGAAAGAATTTCTTCTGAAAAGTAGAAGGAGTTGTGCGTCCCTTGGTCATAACTGAGGTAAGGGAAATTTTCCAAATCAGACAGTTTCACCTTATCTTTTTTTGCCAGAGGGTTGGTCTTGCTGACAAAGATATGCGGTTGCGCTGTGAAGAGATGGTGAGCCAGCAGGTGATTGTCATCCAGCATCTTGGTTAAAACATCTCGGTTATAACTGTTTAAAAAGAGGACACCAACTTCACTACGGAAGTTCTTGACGTCGTCGATAATTTCCCAAGTACGAGTTTCACGAAGGAAGAGCTCGTATTTCTCCATATCGCTTTTCTTGAGTAGCGATACAAAGGCATTGACCACAAAGGCATAGTGTTGAGATGAAACGCTAAAGAGTTCACGGTGGGCGACAGGATTTTTATAGCGTTCTTCCAGAAGTTGGGTCTGCTCGACAACCTGACGGGCATAAGAGAGAAACTCCATCCCATCACGGGTCAAGGTGATACCCTTAGGATTGCGGATAAAGATCTCAATCCCCATTTCATTTTCTAAATCTCTCACAGCATTGGAAAGACTAGGTTGAGTGATAAAGAGTTGCTTGGCCGCCTCATTCATGGAGCCAGTTTCGACGATTTTGATAATATAATGTAATTGTTGAATTCTCATGTTTTTATTGTACCACACTTGCGTCAGAATCGCCAAAGAAGATAGGAAAATCAGGGGCATTGTGTAGGTCTCTGTAAAGTAGCTAAGAAGAAACTTCTAAATAATTTAGTAAATAAGATAAAAAAGTAGCTGAGCAAGAGATTGTTCAGCTATTTTTAATTGGGAACTATAAAAATTTTACTCGAAAATAAGAAACTTGCACGATTTACTCATTACTTATCCAGTACTAGAGTTTATACTAGTTATTGTAAAGATGATTATCTAAAAGAAGGAAGGAGGCAACCTTATGGCTAAAAATACAAGTCGTCCAGAGATTGATTCTCTAAGTTTCGAGGT
>CAKQBM010000015.1 GCA_934216185.1 uncultured Streptococcus sp.
GTTGCTGCATTTGACGCAGAAGATGAGGTTCTAGTTTTGGCTGACCTTTGGAGTGGATCTCCATTTAACCAAGCTAGTCGCGTAATGGGAGAAAATCCTGAACGTAAGTTTGCCATCATCACAGGACTGAACTTACCGATGTTGATTCAAGCCTATACAGAGCGCCTCATGGACGCTACTGCAGGTGTAGAAAAAGTCGCTGCGAATATTATTAAAGAAGCCAAAGATGGCATCAAAGCTCTTCCAGAAGAGCTAAACCCAGTTGAGGAAGTAGCAAGCGCTGCAGCTGCTCCAGTTGCCCAAGCTACGATTCCAGAAGGAACTGTCATCGGAGATGGTAAACTCAAAATCAACCTTGCCCGTCTAGACACTCGTTTACTTCACGGTCAGGTTGCAACTGCTTGGACTCCAGATTCAAAAGCAGACCGTATCATCGTTGCTTCAGATAACGTAGCTAAAGACGAATTACGTAAAGAATTGATTAAACAAGCAGCTCCAGGTAAAGTGAAAGCAAACGTTGTTCCTATCCAAAAACTAATCGATGTTGCAAAAGATCCTCGCTTCGGAGAAACACATGCCCTTATCTTGTTCGAAACACCTCAAGATGCCCTTCGTGCTATCGAAGGTGGCGTGCCAATCAAAACTCTTAATGTTGGATCAATGGCTCACTCAACTGGTAAAACAATGGTTAACAACGTTTTGTCTATGGATAAAGAAGACGTTGCTACATTTGAAAAAATGCGTGACCTTGGTGTTGAATTTGATGTACGTAAAGTACCAAGCGACACGAAAAAAGATTTGTTTGACTTGATCAACAAAGCAAACGTGCAATAATCGATTTTATGAAAGGATTTTAAAGATGTCTATTATTTCTATGGTTTTAGTAGTCGTTGTAGCCTTCCTAGCAGGTCTTGAAGGTATCCTCGACCAGTTCCAATTCCATCAACCAATCGTAGCTTGTACCCTTATCGGTCTTGTTACCGGTAACCTTGAAGCAGGGATTATCCTTGGTGGTTCTCTTCAAATGATCGCCCTTGGTTGGGCTAACATCGGAGCTGCCGTAGCTCCTGACGCTGCTCTTGCTTCTGTTGCTGCTGCCATTATCATGGTTCTTGGTGGCGACTTTACTAAGACAGGTATCGGTGTTGCCCAAGCGGTTGCTATCCCTCTTGCAGTTGCTGGTCTATTCTTGACTATGATTGTCCGTACACTCTCTGTCGGATTGGTTCACACTGCTGATGCTTCTGCTAAAAAAGGTGACTTCAAAGCAGTTGAACGTGCTCACTTTGTCGCACTTCTTCTTCAAGGTCTTCGTATTGCCGTCCCTGCAGCACTCCTTCTAATGGTACCAACTGAAACAGTACAAAGTATCCTTGGTGCCATGCCAGACTGGCTCAAAGATGGTATGGCTATCGGTGGTGGTATGGTCGTTGCCGTTGGTTACGCCATGGTTATCAACATGATGGCAACTCGTGAAGTATGGCCATTCTTCGCTCTTGGTTTCGTTCTCGCTGCTGTGTCAGATATTACTCTAATCGGATTCGGTGCTATCGGTGTTGCTATCGCTCTTATCTACCTTCACCTTTCTAAAACTGGTGGAAATGGTGGCGGAGGAACCGCAACTTCTAACGACCCAATTGGCGATATCCTAGAAGACTACTGAGATAAGAAAGGACTGAAAACATCATGACTGAAAAACTTCAATTAACTAAATCAGATCGTAAAAAAGTTTGGTGGCGTTCAACTTTCTTACAAGGTTCTTGGAACTATGAACGTATGCAAAACTTGGGTTGGGCTTACTCATTAATTCCAGCTCTTAAAAAACTCTACACTAAAAAAGAAGATCAAATCGCTGCTCTTGAACGCCATCTTGAGTTCTTCAACACTCACCCATACGTAGCCGCTCCAATCATGGGGGTTACTCTTGCACTTGAAGAAGAACGTGCTAACGGTGTTGAAATTGATGACGCTGCCATCCAAGGGGTTAAAATCGGTATGATGGGACCTCTTGCTGGTATCGGTGACCCAGTATTCTGGTTTACAGTACGCCCAATCCTTGGATCACTCGGTGCTTCACTTGCCCTTACTGGTAATATCTTAGGTCCAATCCTCTTCTTCGTTCTTTGGAACTTGATTCGTATGTCATTCTTGTGGTATACACAAGAGATTGGATACAAGGCTGGATCAGAAATCACTAAAGATATGTCTGGCGGTATCCTTCAAGACATCACTAAAGGTGCTTCTATCCTTGGTATGTTCATTCTTGCTGTCCTTGTTCAACGTTGGGTAAATATTAAATTTGCTTTCGATGTTGCCAAAGTTCAACTAGATGAAAAGGCTTATATCCATTGGGATAAATTGCCAGAAGGATCTAAAGGTATCCAAGAAGCATTCGCACAAGTAGGACAAGGATTATCTCAAACACCTGAAAAAGTTACTACTTTCCAACAAAACTTGGATATGTTGATTCCTGGACTATCAGGACTACTCCTTACTTTACTTTGCATGTACTTGCTTAAGAAAAAAGTATCTCCAATCACTATTATCCTTGCCCTCTTCGCAGTGGGTATTGTGGCACATGTTCTTCACATCATGTAATCAAGCAACTTAAAAGGAATCAGGTTCTAAAATCTGATTCCTTTTTTCTATACTTTTATTCGGCCAAGGCACCCATTGGATCCCATGGTGCAAGTACGATTGGTTCTGCTTCATAGGCAGCTTGTTCTTCTGCTGTCAGCAATTCTTTGCGAACAACAATCTGGTAAGTGTATTCGTCCATCCAAGCATCTGAGGCAACAAAGTAACCATCTCTACCGACCTTGTCTCCCCATGAGTTTTCAACCTTCCACTTGGTTGACTTGCCATTTTCGTCCAAATCAACACCTGTCAAAACCATAGCGTGAGTCATCAAGCTTTCGCTGTAGTCCAAACGTCCAGCCTTGTCTTGAGTGAGTTGAATGTCCATGCTTGATTCAAAGTCATATACATCTGTCGCAAGGATTCCAGCTTTACGGTTGCTGAGCTGGCCGACATCTGAACCAAACCAAACAGTCTCGCCTGTTTGCATTTGAGCAATCGCCAACTCTTTCAAGCGCTCCATCGGCACGTTGATGTAACGAACCGCACGGCTACCAACCACATTCCCCAACATCTCAACTGTGTAAGATTTACCGTATGGCTTATCAGCGGTTGGAGCGTTAATAACAGAAACGTAGTCTTCTAGTGGAAGATTGACATATTTCTTGTAAAATTCTTGTGGTGTAATGCCCTTTTCGCTTTGGTAGTTGTTATCTTTATCGCGATAAGCAAAGTCAAATTTACGTGGTGGAAGGCCCAAAGACATAGCAAGGAAGTTAAAGATTTCTTGCAAGAGGTCTTCTTTCTTAGCTTGAACAGTCGCTTGGTCTGCGCCAGAAGCAAGCAAGTCACGCAAGACTTGGGCATCTTGACGAAGCAATTTGTTGAGGATGGCATTCAACTCACGACTACTGCTAGATGAAACAGATTCAGGATAAACTGACTTGGGCACGACACCGTATTTCTCAAAGAGAGAAACGACCATATCCCATTGACCGCCATCTTGTTGTGGAGTTTGAAGTAGGAATCTAACCTTACGGCTCGTCAAGTCTTGGTCTGCAGTCGCAATCACTTGCTCTAAGAACCAGTTTGATTTCTCATACTTGTCCCAGAAGAAAGTGTGGGCTTGTGACAACTCAAAGTTCTCCAATTTATATTGAGAGATGAGTTTGTGGCGGAAGGTGTTGAGAGCTGCAAACATCCAGCAACGACCAGACGCTTTCTGGTTGGTTACCTTGTCCTTGGTCAAATCCAATGAGAAAACAGGTGTATTATCTACATGGCTTTGGCGACGTTCTAGGGCTGCAAAAATCCCATTGTGGCTGGCAGCATTTTCAATCGCTTGGTATTTTACATTCGCTTCATAGTTAGCAAATAATTTATCAGTAAATGATTCTTGAATCGCGTTCATAGATTCCTCCTTTTATTCTACAGTCTATTATAACTCTTTTCACAAAGGAAGCAACTGAAAAATATAAAAGGAGAGAGTATTGTCCCTCACCTTTTTCGAATATAAACCAAACTAAGCAATACTTGCAAGGAGAACCTCTAATTCTTCCTTGGTCAAGCGACGCCATTCTCCTCGCTGCAAGTTCTCATCCAATACTAGAGTTCCCATAGTCAAACGTTGCAAGTCTACTACTTCCTTGCCACAGTAGGCCACCATACGCTTGACCTGATGAAACTTCCCTTCTGCAATAGTCACACGGATTTGGCTTTGATTCTTTTCTGGATCTGTGGAAAGAATCTCCAGTCTAGCGGACTGACAGGTAAAGTCTTTGAGAGGAATTCCCTCAGCAAATATCTCCACATCTTCTTGGGTCATAATTCCCTTGACCTGGACCAGATAAGTCTTAGCCACATGACGCTTGGGTGAAAGAAGAGCATGGGCAAGCTTGCCGTCATTAGTCAAGAGCAAAAGACCATGCGTGTCAATATCCAAGCGTCCTACTGGGAAAACTTCCTTGCTCCGAGCAATATCATCCAGCAAGTCCAGAACGGTTCTGTGTTTAGGATCTTCAGTCGCTGAAATAACTCCTTGGGGCTTGTTCATCATGTAGTAGACAAACTCTTCATACTCCGACACTTGCCCATCAAAGCGAATCTCATCTATTTTTTCATCAATCTGCAATTTAGCTGATTTCTCTTTTTTACCATTTACAGTCACGCGCCCAGCCTTGAGCAAGTTTTTGACCTCAGTCCGACTCCCCACAGCGCAGGCAACTAAAAATTTATCCAATCTCATAGAACTATTATATCATATCAAAAGGAGGCTGGTACAATGACTAACCTCCTTTTCGTTTCATACTCTTCAAAAATCTCTTCAAACCGCGTCAACGTCGCCTTGCCGTAGGTATGGTTACTGACTTCGTCAGTTCTATCCACAACCTCAAAACAGTGTTTTGAGCTGACTTCGTCAGTTCTATCTGCAACCTCAAAACAGTGTTTTGAGCTGACTTCGTCAGTTCTATCTACAACCTCAAAGCAGTGCTTTGAGCAGCCTGCGGCTAGTTTCCTAGTTTGCTCTTTGATTTTCATTGAGTATCAGATTTAGGAAATTAACTTCCTCGTCTCCAGAAAATCGCTAAGACAATCATGGAACCTAGTACTGCCGGAATAATGGCAGTTCCTGCTATTATCGGTCCCCAAGTCCCAAAAAGCAAATGGCCTATAAAGGCACCAATCCATCCGAGAAACATTTTTCCAAAACATCCCATGCGTTCTCCACGATTGGTCAGAGTACCTGCTAAAAATCCCACTAGGAGACCAACGAACATACTTCCTAACATATTATCTCCTTAATTTGCCCAATCTCCGTTACGGAAGAGTGGTACACGTGTCCCATCCTCACGGATACCATCGATATCCATTTGGTTAGAACCAATCATAAAGTCTACGTGAACATCTGAACGGTTAAGCCCCGCAGCTTCAAGTTCCTCTTCGCTCATCTCCGCTCCACCAACAACGCTAGTTGCATAGGCTGCACCGATAGCCAAGTGATTTGACGCATTTTCATCGAAAAGAGTGTTAAAGAAGGTAATACCTGACTGAGAAATTGGGCTTGGATCTGGTACCAAGGCACATTCACCTAAGGCACGCGCACCCGCATTTTCAAAGACAAGGTCTTTCATGACCTGATCACCCTTCTCAGCAGTGATATCTACGATTTGTCCATCCTTAAAGGTCACCTTAATACCTTCAATGATATTTCCGTTATAGCTAAGCGGTTTTGTAGAAGTGACATAACCATCTGCGCGACGAAAATCAGGTGCTGTGAAGACTTCCTCTGTCGGCATATTTGGCAAGAATCCTTCGCCCTGTGCATTGATAGCACCAGCTGATTCCCAAACGTGGTTCTTCGGCAAGCCAAGGGTCAAATCTGTTCCTGGCGCTGTGTAGTGAAGGGCTGAAAATTGTTCTTTATTGAGCATATCTGCTTTACTCTTGAGAATAGCTGCATGCTCTTCCCAGGCCTTAACAGGATCTGCTTCGTAGACTCGGCAAGTTTTGAAGATTTGATCCCAAAGGAGATCGACTGCTTCTTCATCGCTCGCAGCATTTGGAAAGACTTTCTTAGCCCACTCAAGTCCAGCAGCGGCCGCTACAGTCCAGCTAACCTTATTGGATTGAGTTGCGATACGCATTGGCTTCATGGCAAGTCCCATAGCTTTAGCAGAAGCTGAAAGCTTGTCAGCGTCCACACCGTTCAAGGCACCTGGGTCAGAAGAACGAACCCCAAGACGGCTAGCCTTGTTCTCCAAAAGATAGTTCATCTCAGCAATCTTGTATTCTGGCACATTATCCAGACGCTCCATCGGAGCATGGAGGAATTTCTCACGGTTAATAACATCATCTGTCCACTGAACGATAACCTCGTGCGCACCTAAAGCATAAGCTTCTTTGACGATTAAGTGAGCCAACTCACGTTGCTCCACATCGATAGAGAGAGCCAAAGTGTGACCAGGTTGCACGTTAATTCCGTTCGCAACCAATAATTTCGCATATTTTTCTAGATTTTCTTTAAAATTTGGTAAAACCATGTTGTTTTCTCTTTTCTATTTTTATTTTTCTTTCAAAGCAGAGAATAATCCTGCTAAAGCAATGGTACCAGACAAGAGTGCTGTTGATAGAAGTATTGTCTGATCAGCAAGTTCTAATTGATATTCAAATACCTTCTCAGCCGGCTTATCTTCCGCGAATATTCTTAGTTTCATGAGAACCTCCTTAAAATTTATTAAAACAAATCACTATGACTTCCTGTCCTCAGCAAATTTAAAATCAATTCTTCCTTGTCTACTTTATATACCAGGAGCCAATCCGGCTGGATATGGCATTCACGAACCCCTTGAAAATGCTTGGATGCCGTCAATTGATGATCACGATATTTGGCAGGAAGTTCTTTTTCTTGAACCAGAAAATTCAAAACTTCTTCCAGTAATTCTGCTTTCAAACCACGCTTCATAGCCAACTTAAAATCTTTTTTAAACTGTTTATGATAACGAATCTTAAGCACGCAAGTCCTCCATCAAGTCTGAGACTGATTCAAAAGACTGGCTCATATTACGATTTTGGTCTAAATCCGTTAATACCTCAAGCAACTTCCGATTCTCGTCTAGTCTAACATCGAAAGGTAAACCCTGATATTGAATAGCCTGACGAAGGAAAATATTAATAGCTGTTGTCATATCCATTCCCAGATTATTAAATACCTGTTGGGCCTGCTCCTTCACCTCACTATCCAGACGGATGCTCATACTCGTCTTTGACATACTCTCACCCTCTTTCTATAGACTATTTTAACAAAAAAGAAGGCCAATGTAAATCTATTGGATATACATTAGCCTCTTTTAATAGATGATTATAGTTGTTCTGATGTCTTATTTTCTATAAAATGATTTACCCTAGTCAAAATCTCTTTTTCCAGTTCTGTTATTTGTTCCGGACCCCAACCAGAATCTTTTTTAGAAGTTATCTTTGCCATCATCTGTAATTTTAAACTTTGACGATGGAATATATCTTCTTTTTCCCATTGTTTTAATTTAGCTTCTGGATAAGAGTTGCCAAACCTGGAGTTCTGACTATCGGTAATAATACAAAGGTTGCCAAAGGAATGTAAAAACTCAGCAGGTAATTGGCTCTCTCCATCATGTCCATTTGGATTCTGAGGATACCAATGTTCTACGGAGCGACGATAAGCAAATTTAAAATCTTTAAACTCAATATCGTAATCTTTCTTCAATTCTTCACGATTTTTCCATAAAACATAATCTACAAAGTTAAAAGCGTAAACAGGAATTGCCCCATATTTTTTGATACTTTTATCTTCGGTAAACAATCTTTCCTCAGCATATCTCACTGCCATTTTTTCAAGAAAATCCTTAAACTGACTAGCAAATTCTGTTTGATTTAACTCTTCAATATGGTTAAAGAGGAATTGCAAGATTTCATATAACCAACGACTATCTCGATTGGCAGTAAAGGTCACAGCAAACATGGATTGAAGGAGGATAATGTTTTTGTTTAAATTGTCAAAAGTATTGTTTTGATAATTAATTCGAACATATTTACATCCTCCATTTTCATTTCGTTTATATGTCTCATACTGACCTCGTTTGATTTGCCATTCGGTTTCATTTTCTAATTGGACATTTTTTACGATAAGCGTATCAAATATATGCTTCATAGTCAGAAGTAGTTGCCCAAATTGTTGGACCCATTCTCTATCTCGTCGTTCAATTTCAAAAATTTTCAATAATTTTTTATCATCAAATGTAGTTTCATCATTTCCTTCCATGATGAAAAAAACTTGAAGCAAAAATGTTGGAAAATCAATTACAGTCGTATAATTTGAAATATCTGCTCCATTATTTACCAAGCTACTACTTTCATATTTTGTCTGAGTAATTGCATCTAGTAAACTTCGTTGCTCAATTTTTTTTACTCTTATTTTCTCAAATACACTTTCCAATTTGAAGTTAGTAGATTCTTTACCAAAAATTCTCTCCCCCTCTTCATCAGTATTGTCTGGTCTACTTCGGATTTGAAAAGTTTTTATTATCGGCTTATCAAACTCTGCACAGGCATCCCAAATTCTCGCAAATTTTTGTGCCATTTCTTGATCTTCACCAAATTTAGACATCATTTGTGCCTTAAGAATCTCATGAGCCTCTAGTTGTTCGCCTCGAGAGTTGAAACGTTCGAAATAAAGATTCAAATCTAAATCTTCAGGAAGTATACTCCGAAAAATGATGACATTATCAAAAAGATAATCAACGAAAGACTGAGGATTAAGCTGGCGCTCCTCTAGCACTTTTTTCAATGCGTCTCTAGCATGTCTGTAGCCTCTAGTCAGCTCATTTTCATCTCCCTCTAAAATTTTTTTCTTGGCAAATAAATCTTGAATATTCTTATTTGATTTCTTCCTAGCTGGGAAGATAAGATTGATAGCTTTCAATCTATCAAAACCAAACTCATGCTTCAAAGCTAAGGCAATCAAATTAAGTGCTGTTGTTCGTTGTTGCCCATCTATGATTTTGAAAAGTTTTTTCTCTTTATTAACGACTAAATTAACAACTAATGTTCCAATATAATAATTGTCTCTATTTTCTTGATTGTCTCTATTTTCTTGAAAAGCATCTGCTACGTCGTTCAATAACTGCTCAATTTCATCATAAGTCCAAGCAAAATTTCTCTGATAAAGAGGGATAGCATAGGTATCTTCATTTAACAAACGATTAACTGATAAGCTTATTTGTGTTTCTACCATTTATCTTTTTCCTCTTCAATAATCTTGTCCACAGTATAATTTTCAAATAATTCTCTATCTATCTTGATCATGAAATCATTCGGAGTAACAGCATGAGATAAAAGTTGAAATAGTTTTTGAGCCTCTTTTTGTCTAAACCTTCCACCAGCGACATAGTTCCCAACAGTTGCATCATATATGGCTTTAGACTTAACTCGAGGGTAGTAAGACCAAATAAACAAGGTCTCTACTATCTCCTTTGATAGCTCCTCTTTTCCAAATCTATCTGCGAAAAGCGAGCAAATATTTAGGAATATATTGTAACATTTGAGATAGCGTCCTTTTGAGCTATTGTAAATGTTTAACATACCTTCTGGGTAAGCTAAATTTTGTTCTTCCTCCTCTGACTCATTAGAGACCCCTAACTGTTTATTTAAAAAATTTTTATGAACTCTAATAGTTTCATGAGCAGATTCAATATACTCAAAAAATTTACTTCCATCAATGATTGGCATAGTAATTGACATAGGGAGATTTTCAATATGACGATACAATTCTAGATATGGAAAGTTCTGATTCAAATCAACGCCTTTAAAATCGTCAATAAAATCCTCTGTAAAACGGAGATAAGAGCCATAACGCTTGTTTGTCAAGCCTGTCTCTCCTCGCGACCAACGTCTCATACGAAAAAGATGTTTATCAAACAACTCTTTGAGACTTAAATCTTTATCTTCTACAAATTGCTCCCACTTTCCAACAATCTTTTCATCTTCGGAATCTTCCTTGCGAAGATGATAGGCTTTGAGCAAATCATGAGGTTCTAGAGATTTTCCACGATTATTCTGAGAATCAAATAACTGAAAGGCTTCTGATAATCGTTCTTGGGGCATAGTAATCACAGAAACAGTACAATTCTCTAATAAAAAGTTGCAAATATCTTTTGCCTCATTTTCGCCAACTAATTGAGTTAAATTTTTCCACTCATTATAATTTTCACTCGCATGATAGCAAGATATCTCTCCAAATTCAGCACTCAACAGTTGATTAGCACCCTTATAATTCTCTAAATCATCTAATAAATGAAGAAACAAAGAAATTGAAATTAGCCGTTGCTGTCCATCGACAATATATAGATATCCATTATTTTCATGCAAGATAACAGAACCAATCTGATATTCCTTTTTTCCCATGGCATCTCGTAAATCATAAAAAAGATTACGGATATGTTTTCTGTTCCATTTATATGGTCTTTGATAAGAAGGAATCCGCAAGTTCCCTTTTTTCAGTAGTTCTCCAACCTTTTTAGAAGTAAATTGAATACTCATTTTATCCTCATCTATATTTATCTATCATTTCTTGAACTGTTTGCTTCATATCCTCTACTAAAATCCGAGGAGACAAAACAGTAACTGCTTCCCCTTGTCCCAGCAACCAGCGTTTAAGACCCGGTGTATGCTGACTTTCAAACTGAAAATGAGTCCAGCTACCATTTTTCCCAACTATTTTTGCATTTGGAAATTGATCCATCACAATAGTCGGATCATTCAAATACTCGATCTCAATACTGATTTTCTTCCCGATAAAAGCATCCACTCTCTCGTTACGAATGTCACCATCTCTAAATTTATCTCGATAAGAAATAGAGGGTTTCTCTATATCACTAAGAGACCAGGACTGAATACGGTCTACTCTTAAAGTAATATAAGTAGCATGTTTCAACTGGTAAACAACCAGATAGAAATAATGACTATCATAGTAAAGAGAGACTGGCAAAACAGTCTGCCTCTTAGAAGACTCAGAATAAGCTTTTTGATAGATAATGTCTAGAACCTGTTCATGTAAAATAGCTTCTGATAAATTCCAAATTTTCTCTATTCTATTTTGTTGATCCGTTAAGGGAGCATAGTTCAGCTTTTCGCTGCCAATGATCTGCTCAATTTCTTTCTGATCAGCACGGGGAACCAAGACCAGTAAATTATTTAGTAAGCTAGCAATTTCTGGCCGATTCAGTGCTCGATTTTCCAATAAAATCTTTGAAATAACGAGTATATCCTTTTTATTAAAAACTGACTTACTTGATAGATTATACTTATTTGTTTTACGACTATAAAGCAAGTCTCCACTAAAATCGGGATGACTGGATAAAATATCACGAAGGAGCGAAAAATCTCTCTGTATCGTCTTTTCACTAACCTCAAATTCCTGGGCCAATTGCTTTTTTCCTAGTGAAGTACCTAACTGTAAACGTAAAAAGATCGTTAGTAGTCTCTCTTGATCATTCATTTGCAATTTCCTTCTACATATTATTCAAACAATATTATTTCTAGTACATCATTATCACTTCTATAATCTAACTAGCACTTTATATTCAAAACGATTAAAGCAAAATAAACTAGCCCTTAGGTGATTTCAACTGTACCACTATGCCAGATTCGAAGAACTCAACTACGGATTCATCCATATTTTTTAAGTCTTCGGGTAAGCAGTCTGAATATACAATGAAGAGTCTGCCTCTTTTCTTATTCTCTTTGAATTGCTGCGTCCAGTATTCCTGTACCCTTTGATCAGCCTCTCCCAAAAGTTGAACTCCCTCCAGAAAAATCAAGTCATACTCTGTATGCTCCATTTGCAGTTTTATCCATTGACTATGTTTAGAAAAAATCAAATTATCTCTCACTCGATAATATCCAAGTGATGCTATTGGAGTAGCAGGTTTTATTTTAGTTAACGTATAAAACAAATGCCATCTGTCAGTCTCTGAAATACCGCAAATGTAAATACATTGAGAATCTTCTTTTAAGTCTATTTGTGGGAATCCAGTCCAATCGCTCCCATCATCTTTCAAGCCTTTTTCAAAATTGTAAATTTGCTCTTCAATTGACACGTTAGAATTTAAAATTCCTTGATCCACCATATTATACTCTCTTTTCTATTATTTTTAAGAGAATTATAACAAATCAAGTGGACATATTTTGTCCACTTGTTCAAAATAAGCAATTTTTTAAAACAACTCATCAAACAAACTCAACTGGTTATCCTCTGGCATATTGCCCAGAATCCCCATTTCATCCATCTTTTCAACCAAGGTTGATGAGAGTCCGCCACGTTTGCGTAGTTCTGTTTTAGACAGAAATTCTCCCTCTTCACGCGCTCGCACCAACTGCTTAGCAACGTTCTCTCCCAGACCATCCATTGCTACAAATGGCGGAATGAGGGTATCCCCATCGATGAGGAACTCTGTCGCATCACTACGGTAGAGGTCTAACTTCCCAAACTTGAAACCACGCTCCCACATCTCATTGACAATCTCAAGAGTGGTATAGAGATCAATTTCCACATTAGAGGCTTCATTGTTCTTCCGTTTTTCAGAGATTTCTTCCATTCTGCGTTTGATGGCATCCAAGCCCGCACCCATGGTCTTGATATCAAAAGCCTTGGCACGGATTGAGAAGTAAGCACAGTAATAATAAATGGGATGGTGAACCTTGAAGTAAGCTACACGCAAGGCCATCATAACGTAGGCTGCCGCATGGGCTTTAGGGAACATGTACTTAATTTTCCCACAGGACTCTATATACCACTCTGGCACCTTATTGGCCTTCATGGCTTCGATATAGCCATTTCTCTCCTCTTCTGAAATCTTTAGCCACAAGCCTTTACGCACCCGTTCCATGATGGTAAAGGCCATCTTAGGTTCGAGACCCGCATGCATGAGATAAACCATGATGTCATCCCGACAACCGATAACAGTCGATAGGTCAGCAATCCCTTGCTTAATCAGATCTTGAGCATTGCCCAGCCAAACGTCGGTACCGTGAGACAGCCCTGACAACTGAAGCAACTCCGCAAAAGTCGTCGGATGGGTTTCATCGACCATCCCTCGAACAAAGTTGGTTCCAAACTCTGGAATCCCCAGCATGCCCGTAGGCGTTCCGATTTGCTCAGGTGTCACCCCTAACACATCCGTCCCAGAAAAGAGGGCCATCACGCCTTCGTCATCCATAGGAATTTCATTAGGGTCAATCCCAGACAAGTCCTGGAGTTTTCGAATCATAGTAGGATCATCATGTCCCAGTACATCGAGTTTGAGGACGTTCTCATCGATATCGTGGAAGTTAAAGTGAGTCGTCTGCCATTCAGCCGTCACATCATCTGCTGGATACTGGACAGGCGTAAAGTCGTAGACATCCATGTAGTTAGGAATAACAACGATTCCCCCTGGGTGTTGTCCTGTCGTTCGTTTGACACCAGCCGCACCTTGAGCAAGACGTTCCACCTCTGCATCACGATAAAACTTACCATAGTCCCGCTCGTAACCCTTGACAAAGCCATAGGCAGTCTTGGCAGCCACCGTACCAACCGTTCCTGCACGGAAGGCATATTCTTCCCCGAAGATATCGCGAACATCCAAGTGGGCGCTCGGCTGGTCTTCACCTGAGAAGTTCAAATCGATATCGGGCACCTTATCTCCATCAAAACCAAGGAAGGTCTCGAAAGGAATATCCTGTCCATTCTTGCTGAGCTTATGACCACAGTTTGGACAGTCTTTATTGGGCATATCAAAACCTGAACCATAGGAACCATCTGTGATAAACTCGCTGTACTGACACTGACCACAGACATAGTGAGGAGAAAGAGGATTGACCTCCGTAATCCCAATCATGGTCGCAACGAAACTAGATCCGACAGATCCACGAGAACCAACCAAGTAGCCCCGTTCATTGGAACGTTGCACTAGCATCTGGGAAGCCAGATAAATCACGGCAAATCCATTCCCCAGAATGGAAGTCAATTCTTTTTCAATCCGCAAATCAACAATATCTGGCAGCGGATTTCCATAAATCTCAAAAGCTTTTTTATAGGTCAACTCAGCAACTGTTTCTTCAGCCTTGTCGATAAAAGGCGTGTATAAGTCACCCTTAACAACCTCAACGGGTTCAAAGATTTCTGCCAAGGCATTGGTGTTTTCAATAACCAATTTGCGAGCTAATTCCTCTCCCAAGAAGGCAAATTCATCCAACATCTCATTAGTCGTTCTAAAATGAGCCTTTGGAAGTGGTGCTGGTTGGGCATGTTCACCATGACCGATGGTTCGGTTAATCATCGCCCCCTGACCCAAACTGCGGACGATAATTTCACGGTAAATTTCTTCTTCTGGTTCGATATAGTGGACATTTCCCGTAGCCAAAACGGGCTTGCCAAGACGGTCGCTGACCTCTATCAAATTCTTGATAATGGTCTGGAGTTCTTCCATATCCTTGACCTGCTCCTTAGCAATCAATGGCGCATAGATGGCAGGTGGCATAACCTCGATAAAGTCATAATACTTGGCCACCTCAACCGCCGTATCTACACCTTGGGAAACAACTGCGTCAAAAACTTCACCTTCAGAGCAAGCTGAACCTAAAATCAAACCTTCCCGATGGGCATCTAAAACCGTTCTCGGAATCCGTGGCACCCCTTCAAAGTACTTGGTATTAGACAAAGAAACCAGCTTAAAGATATTTTTTAGCCCCACTTGATTCTTGACATAAATAGTCGCATGCTTGATACGAGCTTTTTTATAAGAATCTGGACTAATCAAATCAATGTTGAGTCTAGCCAAATCTGTCACACCATGTTTTTCTGCCACTTCTTTGATAAAAATAAAGAGCAGACGACCAGTAGCTTCCGCATCGTAATTAGCCATGTGGTGATGTTCTAGAGCCACACCAAAGCGCTTGGTCAACGGTCCCAAACCATGACGCTTATACTCAGGGTAGAGGTTTCTTGCAAACTCTAGCGTATCAATAACTGGCTGACTAATCTTTGGCAGACCATGACGCTCATAGTTGGCATTCATAAAGCCAACGTCAAAGGTCGCATTGTGGGCAACTAGGACCGTATCCTTGCAAAATTCTTGGAATTCTTGCAAAACTTGTTCTAGTGGTTTGGCATTTTTGACATGATCATCTGTAATTCCAGTTAACTCTGTGGTAAAGGCTGACAAGGGATGCCCGGGATTGATAAATTCATCAAATTCAGCAATGACATTCCCCTTGTACATCTTAGAAGCCGCAACCTGAATCAAGTCATTATAGATGGCTGATAGACCCGTCGTTTCCACGTCAAAGACCACGTAGGTCGCTTCCGACAAGTCCATCTCCACTTCATTATAGACGATAGGGACACGGTCCTCCACGATATTGGCTTCCATACCATAGATCAGCTGGATTCCCGCTTTCTTAGCCGCCTTATAGCCATGTGGGAAGGATTGGACATTTCCATGGTCCGTGATAGCAACCGCCTTGTGTCCCCACTTAGCAGCTGTCGCAACGATTTCTTCAACCTCTGGTAGAGCATCCATAGTCGACATGTTAGTATGAGCGTGAAACTCAACCCGGCGCTCACCTTCTGGCATCAAATCCTTCCGCTCATAGTGAACAACTTCCTGCACATCCTGCACATTCATAGTCAAATCGCGTGTGAAGTTATTCATCTCCACATTTCCACGAACTCGGAGCCAAGAATTTTTCTTGATGAGGTCAAACTTCTGGGCCTCTTCCTCATTTTTAACCCACTTTTGCATAGAAAAACTTGAAGTGTAGTCCGTCATTTTAAAGTTGATTAAAACACGACCTGTTCTAGTCACTTTTTGCTCTACATCAAAAACAACCCCTTCAAAGACCAGACGATTTTCCTCCGTCGTGACTTCGATCATAGGAGTAATCTCCGCCTTGTCCAGCTTTGGTTTAGCTTCAGCTTTTTTGGCCTGAAAATCAAAGGCTGGTTTCTCTTCCTCTGGAGGAGGTGCCATCTGTTCCAGTTGTTCCATAGCACGGAGCGCTTCCTCATTGGCAGCTTGAACAATCTGCTCATTTTCAGCATGAAAGGCTTCTTCCTGCTCTTGAGTCAGCACATCATTTTTCTCTACTTGACAGTTGAAAGTTGGAAAGCCAAACTTTTCAAGTTGTTTGGCTAAATTAGGAAGGTGATTTTTCTTAAAGTGTTCCTTATTAATCGCCTCAGAGCCTTCAATAAAGAGCTGATTTCCCTCCACACGAACTTTCAAATTTTGATAAAGAGACTTAAAACCTTGACTAGAACATGGTCCGTCAGAAAAAGCTTCTCTATAATAGGCTTGCAAGAGCTGATTTGAAAATTCTTGAGACCGAGCCTTGATTTCGAAAACAGCTTTATTGCCTGTCTTAGAAAATTCCTCACTCAAACCTTTCTTTATTTCTAAAAAGATTTCAATCGGTAAAATATTAGAAAATACGAAATGAAACTCCCATACCTTACTAATTTTATGAAGCACAACTCGCTCAATATCGGCTTGTGCTAAAGCAGGAGCCTGTCTCATTTCAGCAGGTATCCCCAATTGATTCATCAAAATTTCAAAACTATTTGACATTCATATTCCTCACATTATTCTCCTACTATTTTACCATATTTAGAGGTATTTTCTAAAGACAAAAGGAAGCCACCAAGTGACTTCCTTCTAGAGTGAGGACTGATTAGTCTTCACCTTTGTTTTTCTTAATGATTTCTTCTTGTACTGACTTAGGTACATCTTCGTAGTGGTCAAATACCATCATGAATGTACCACGTCCTTGAGATGCAGAACGAAGAACTGTTGCGTAACCGAACATTTCAGCAAGTGGAACGTAAGCACGAACGATTTGGCTGTTACCGTGTGCTTCCATACCATCAACACGTCCACGACGAGCTGTAACGTGACCCATAACATCACCAAGGTTCTCTTCTGGAACAGTGATTGTTACAAGCATCATTGGCTCAAGGATAGCTGGTTGTGCTGATTTAGCAGCTTCTTTAAGGGCAAGTGAAGCCGCGATCTTGAAGGCAGTTTCAGATGAGTCGACATCGTGGTATGAACCATCGTAAAGCTTAGCTTTAACGTCAACCATTGGGTAACCTGCAAGAACACCGTTAGCCATAGATTCTACCAAACCTTTTTCAACCGCTGGGATGAATTCACGTGGAACCACACCACCGACGATTGCATTTTCAAACTCGAATCCTTTTCCTTCTTCGTTTGGAGTAAATTCAATCCATACATCACCGAATTGACCTTTACCACCAGATTGACGTTTGAAGAATCCACGTGCTTGAGTAGAAGCGCGGAATGTTTCACGGTAAGATACTTGAGGAGCACCTACGTTCGCTTCAACTTTGAACTCACGACGCATACGGTCAACAAGGACGTCAAGGTGAAGCTCACCCATACCTGAGATAACTGTTTCACCAGTTTCAACGTTTGTTTCAACGCGGAATGTTGGATCTTCTTCAGCCAATTTTTGAAGGGCGATACCCATCTTGTCTTGGTCAGCTTTAGATTTTGGCTCAACCATCAATTGGATAACTGGTTCTGGAACATTGATTGACTCAAGGATGATTTTAGCTTTTTCATCTGTCAATGAGTCACCAGTTGTAGTATCTTTCAAACCAACGGCAGCAGCGATATCACCTGAGTAAACAGTTTCAATTTCTTGACGGCTGTTAGCGTGCATTTGAAGGATACGTCCGATACGTTCACGTTTACCTTTAGAAGTGTTCAATACGTATGAACCTGATTGAAGAACACCTGAGTAAACACGGAAGAATGTCAAACGACCTACGAATGGGTCAGTCATGATCTTGAAGGCAAGAGCTGCAAATGGCTCTTCATCAGATGCTGGACGAGTTTCTTCAGCATCTGTATCTGGGTTAATACCTTTGATTGCTGGGATGTCAAGTGGGCTTGGAAGGTAGTCAATAACCGCATCAAGCATCAATTGAACACCTTTATTCTTGAAGGCAGAACCACACAATACTGGGAAGAATTCAACGTTGATAGTCGCTTTACGGATACCAGCTTTCAATTCTTCATTTGTGATTTCTTCACCTTCAAGGTATTTCATCATCAAATCTTCATCAGTTTCAGCAACTGCTTCAACCAATTTTTCACGGTATTCTTGAGCTTGGTCAAGGTATTCAGCTGGAATATCTTCTTCAAGAATATCTGTACCAAGGTCGTTGGTATAGATTTCAGCTTTCATCTTGATCAAGTCGATGATTCCACGGAAGTCATCTTCAGCACCGATTGGCAATTGAATTGGGTGAGCGTTTGCTTGAAGACGGTCATGAAGTGTGCTTACTGAGTAAAGGAAGTCAGCACCGATTTTATCCATCTTGTTGGCAAATACGATACGTGGAACTCTGTATTCAGTTGCTTGACGCCAAACTGTTTCTGTTTGAGGTTCTACACCTGATTGAGAGTCAAGAACGGTAACCGCACCGTCCAATACACGAAGAGAACGTTGTACTTCAATCGTGAAGTCCACGTGTCCTGGTGTGTCGATGATGTTTACACGAGTGTCTTTCCATTGAGCTGTTGTTGCAGCAGATGTGATCGTGATCCCACGTTCTTGTTCTTGCTCCATCCAGTCCATTTGTGACGCACCTTCGTGAGTTTCACCGATTTTGTGAATCTTACCAGTGTAGTAAAGGATACGCTCAGTTGTAGTTGTTTTACCAGCATCGACGTGAGCCATGATACCGATATTACGAGTTTTTTCAAGTGAAAATTCGCGTGCCATGAGGTTTGTTTCTCCTATTTATTTTTGATTTCTATTCTATTATAACACGATTTTAATAAAAACGGATAGGCAGGACCTACCCGTTCTCAATGTTTTCATGCTATTGTTGGTTTCAACTTGTAAATCTACAAGTTAAATTGAACTCGGGCTAAAGTTAATTAGCCGATTTGAGCCGGAACGGGATGCTGTGTGAAAAAGATAAACTTCCTTGTATTCGTCGAATACTGCGTCAGTTTCCTATTTTCACCTTGCATCCTTACCGTTCCTAGCATCATGATATAGTTGAGCTCAAGCTAAAAGTCTGGAGAAAAAGATGAATCTCATTGGTTGCAATCGCAACCTGCTTCGATTCCCTATTTTCTCTGGGACTTTCTTAGCGCTTTCGCATCCTATCTTACCAACGGAAGTGTGCGAATGCACGGTTAGCTTCAGCCATACGGTGAGTGTCTTCACGTTTCTTAACAGCTGCACCAGTGTTGTTAGCTGCATCCAAGATTTCTTTTGCAAGACGGTCTTGCATTGTGTGTTCACCACGAAGACGAGCGATTGTTACCAACCAACGAAGTCCAAGTGTTGTACGACGTTCTGGACGAACTTCAACTGGGACTTGGTAGTTAGAACCACCAACACGACGTGCACGTACTTCAAGTACAGGCATGATATTTTCCATAGCTGTTTCAAATACTTCAAGTGCATCGTTTCCAGTAGCTTCTTTGATTTGCTCAAAAGCACCGTAAACGATTGAAGCAGCTGTACCACGTTTACCATCAAGCATAACGCGGTTGATAAGACGAGTAACTAGTTGTGAATTGTAAAGCGGATCTGGCAATACGTCACGTTTTGGAGCTCTATTTTTACGACTCATTTCTCTTTATCCCCTTTCCTTATGCTTTTGGACGTTTAGTACCGTATTTAGAACGGCCTTGTTTACGATCGTTAACACCTGCAGTATCAAGTGCACCACGGACGATATGGTAACGTACCCCTGGAAGGTCTTTTACACGTCCACCACGAAGAAGCACCACGCTGTGCTCTTGCAAGTTGTGTCCGATACCTGGGATGTAGGCAGTAACTTCGATAAGGTTGCTCAAACGTACACGAGCGAATTTACGAAGGGCTGAGTTAGGTTTTTTAGGTGTCATTGTTCCAACACGAGTTGCAACACCACGTTTTTGTGGTGAAGAAACGTTTGTTTGAACTTTTTTATG
>CAKQBM010000016.1 GCA_934216185.1 uncultured Streptococcus sp.
AATATTTCGCCTAAACTACTTCGATATTGATTATAGATAACTTTTCGTCTATACTTAGGGGTGAACACAATGTGATAGAACAGTGCCACTTTGTGTGCGATAAACTATGAGCCTTTTGTGCTATATTTTTCTCCTTTCGCTTTACAATTGGCTTGAACACCTTTATTGTATCGCGTTCGGAGTTTTTTTGGTATAACCTTCGACGCGCACCCGCATAGCGGGTGGTTTTTTTGTCTCGCACCTAGCGGAGCGAGACAGACTAATAGTCACATAAAAAGAAAAACCGCTACTCCTAAGAATAGCGGTTTAATCATGTTTTTAAAGTCATGACTCACGTTGTATTGTTTCATTGTTAATCGTATTCAATTATTTAATTTTCGAGCAACATTTAAACTAGATTTTGTTCTTTAAATTTTATTAGTTTTGGAAGAAGGGAAAATTCAAATCTCATAATCCAGATACAAACTAATAATTTAATACATAAGCTTGTAGTTGGCTGAATTGCTGTATAATAAGTTGCAGGTATAAATATATTCCAATCACTCTGAAACGTGGTTAAAACAATAAGTATCAGCAAAATATTAGGTAAGGCCTTTGCTAAAATGGAATCAAATCTCATACAGCAAATTTGAATAAAGATAGCTACAGGTAAAAATAAAAGAAATGACATTATATTGGGAAATATTATATTGGTTAATAACCTATCAGTTCCCATACCACCTAATTGAATTAAAGAAAAAATTGTATAAACAAATTGTAGATCCTTGATTTCGCTAATTCCTTCCTATCCCCCCTACCTCACGATATTCAGGCTTAGGAGTCGCTATTGGTTTCATCTGCAACAAATATCCACAGAGGACTTGGACCTCAGATGTACACTATGCCTGTCGGACAAAGAAAAAAGTAGGCTAAATTTCTAACCTACTTTTTCTGACTCTACTCTGATAAAGCCGTCTCATATATAGACATTTTATGCTTGAAGGAATCTTTTCCTCCCTCTAATTGATTGATGATATGATTTTTTATATATTTTTCACTAACATATCCCTGTGATTCAATCCATCCGTTAACTCCATCTGACTCCATAATAACAACTTGATCTGTCATAGAATTTGTTACAATTGTAGCATTATGTGTTGCTAAAATAATTTGACGTTGAGCTTTCACATCTCTAAACTGCTGAACTAAATGCCTGTAAATATAACGATTGTCTAGATTGTCTTCAGGCTGATCAATAATCAATGGTCTGAAGTCTTTAGAATAATCACTATACGCTAATAAAAAATCAAGCATGGCTACAACTTTTTGTCCCAAACTTAATACACCAACTTCTTTATAGACAATATCAAGTTGGTGCGAAGATTCTTTCGAGTTAATATTAAACTCCAAAAATAACCTTTCATTAGCTACATGCTCTTTTAAAACTCTTTTAAACTCATTTAATAAACTACTATTTTCAATTAAAGAGTAGATACTCTTTTTTAAATGCGTAATGTTGTATTCATTAATTTCAGATTTATCTCTCCAATTATTTTCTTGTTTTGCAAAATTATCTTCAGAGATACTTTTTAAAAGCATAAAATACTTATCAGGGATATTTTGTCTTACAATGACTTTAACAAATTCTTTCATTCCTAATTCCCGATAGATAAGATATAAAACGTCTGCTACATCTTACATACTAATTCTATAATTATCAAACGAAGAACGACTATTCTTGAAAAGATAATTTTCGAAATGCGGTTCTTCCCATCTATCAATTTGCTCATAACAAATTCTTAACTTACCAATCTGAGTTTCATTAAAATCCTCAATAATTTCGAGTATTAATTGCTTCCGCTGTTTTAAATATTCATCAAGTTCCTTTAATTTTGCTTCAAACGATTCGAGTGTCTGAGTTCTTAGCCCATAGTCTGGTCTCGGTAATTTTTTATTTTTAATCATTAAATTAGAAATAAATTCTGTAATTTTTTCACCGTCAGCTGTTTTAACTAACTCATTAACAGAATATCTCCTATCAAACATTTTCTCTAAAACTCTAGTTTTATCAACTAATTTAAAATGGTTACGTTCAACTTTATAAACTTTTGTGTACTGAGACCGTGTCCATTCTTTAATAGAGTCAGAATTAAATATATAAGAATAGCCAAACCTATTCTCTCGATTTTGCCCATAATATTGTAAAATATTATCCTTATTTTCTTGTTTGACATCTGGCAAACTAACTTCAATAATATATTCAGTTTCTTCTAAAACATAGAGTACAAAAGCATTTGCATGGTTACATAGAAATTCCAATTTGCTTTGCTTATCACAATCTTGAGAAAGTACAAATTGTAACATATCAATTAATGTGCTTTTCCCTGTACCTCTCCCTCCAATTAAACAATTCATAGATGGTGAAAATGTTAAAAAGAAGTCTTTATCTTTTTTTAACTTATCACCTGCAAGAAAACTTCTATTTTCCCCACGATTTTCTATATATAATCCTTTTATATAAGACTTTTGTTTAAAGCTTGGCTCACATAAACTAACTGATACATTATAATCAAACAATGCTTCTTGAAACATCTTGAAAGAAATTTTTCCACCTTTCAACCACAGATTGTTCTTTCCGAGTGAATCAATTTCGTGAGAATCATTATCTAATAGAAAATTGGGCTCACAATTAAAATCTGTTAATAGTTTTTTTCTAGAACCTTCAACAGAATTTATATTTTTAACACCAATAAATCGTGTGTTTTCTTTAGAAAAAATTTTTCGTTTATATGCACCTGATAAGTGAGAACCTTTTTTCAAAATGTTATAACTATTGAAATGAGCAATATAATTAACTATTTTTTGATTATTGAAATCTTTCATGATAGTCAGTGAATGTTGATAACTTCCATCTTTCTCACTTATAATATTTTCACTTAACCATTGATTAACCCATGACTCTTGTTCATAATCATATATACATACAATATGCAATTTATCCGCTGCACTAATTTCTACTCCATGTAAAATATGAGGATGTATATCATAATTCGGATAAGTTTGCATTATGATTGAGACTGCCATTTGCAACTTTTTAATACCTTTGGTAGTATTATGATCAGTTACTACAACTATTTCTATTCCATTTTTTATGATTGCCTCTGCTAACATAAGAAAACTAATATATTCTTTTGAACTAGAAAAAACAACCTTATCAAAATTACTAAAAAAAGTTGTCTTATCAACTTTTATTTTCTTATTTTCAAAAAATATATCATATAGTTCATCTTCAGTAATTTTTCTATATTTCGTTGCAGTCCAATTAGAAAATAGCTTGTAATCATAAGAAACAGGTGTATGCAAATGAATTAAAGTCTTGTGAAAGCTACCGAATTTCTCTTTGGAATTTGTTAGTTCTTGATAAACAGACTTTATCTTGTTATTAAACCCTCTCATTTCTACTCTCCTAAAAATATCAATTGTTTATTTTTCAAGTAATTCATTAAGTCTCTTTTCTCCCACCTTCAACATCTCTTCCTCTACCTTGCTCCATTTTCCGAAGAGGCATTCTTGTAGCACTTCTGCTGCTGAAATTTTATCTTCTCCTGAATCATATACACAACTTCTATCTCGTTGGTAAATTTGAATTCTTTCAAAGATAGCTAGTTCTTCTAATTGTCGTGTATTATCAACTAGATGATTTACAATGAAATCATGATGTTCTTTTGGAGTTGCGCGTGCTTGATTGGGATTGATAGCGCACAGTTCTTCGTATCGGATAAGAGTGCTCAGATAGGACAGCTTAGGCTTTGTCGCAATCAAAGCTAATTGTACCTCATATCCCTTATTTTTCAAGAGTTGTGCTGTTTTCTTTGGAACATCAATAGTTCGTAAAGTTCCCTCTATCAAAAGATTGTATCCCAAATGACTCAATTCTGTTACTAAAGACTCTACCATTTTACCTGCAAAATCTTTGGTGTATTCAACACTATCTTTGCCATATTCTTGTTGAAGCTCTAAATAGTGTGGATGCTGAGAACGAAAACTATCGCCATCTATGATAACAATATTTCCTTGAAATTCTTTCTGTTTAATTCGATGAATTGTAGTCTTACCAGCACCACTTTGACCTCCAAGCAAAATCGCTATAGGCTGCTTACTGGACTTTTTTCCTCTTGTCAGTGAGCGAACGTTCCGAGCTAAAGCATGTTTGAATGCACTGTCAGTATAATCTTGGATTTCCATTAGGCTACCATCCGTTTTTCAGATATCTCTAGAATACGTTCAATTCCATCCAAATAGCCGCTATATCTTTCTAATTCATCAAAAGTCTCTACTAAATAGATATTCGTATGAATCAAGTCAGATAAATCATCACTCATTAAAATCCAAGGATTAGATTCATCATCAATGCTAATTCCCTGACTATCTTGATAACGATAGAGTCGTGATAATAGATTAGCTCCTCTTTCTTTCACAATTTCAATTTTTAAAGTCAATTCATAATCTTCAACAGGATTGAGCATTTTATCTTCTCCTACAATATCGACATAAGATACATTAAACTTCTGACATATGATGTCTATTAGTTCCGTAGAGACTGAACTCGTTCCATTTTCATAACGACTCAAGCTATTCCGAGAAATTCCTATAATTCGGGCAAATTCGGGTTGGGTTAAGTCATGTGTTTTACGTAAGGATTTTATGTTCTTTCCAATCATGGCAAACTCCTTTATGTTTATAATTCCATTATAGCATAAAAAAGCAGAACGCACCAATTTTGGTGCGTTGTTTCTTGTTTTTCTAGCCTAAGCTTTACTTCTAAAAAAGCCACCTTAAAGAATAATTCCTTTTTCGGTGGCTTTTCAAAATACTATATAAAATACTCTCGTTTAATTTTTGTAAGCAGATTGTTAGCAACCGAAGTTACACCAACATGCATCAGTTCAGGATCAGAATAATCTAGATTACGAGCATAGCCTTCTGCAACAGTCTGAGCAATACGCTCATCCAATTTATAATTAGAGGCTTTTAATAGTGCTTGAAATAATTCTGAACTATATAGTTTAATATTATTTTCCAATGATACTACTGCCATTTTTGTAACTCCTCTCCTGTTTTTGATTGATAAATCTTCTCTATCTTCATTATATCACAAAAAGATTGGTTGTGAATGGATAATTGTTTAAAAGAATAGGGTTTTCTAAACTCAGCAAGCATTTTTTCTTTTGTAATTTCATTCTGACGAAAACGAGCTAAAGCTTGGGTTGGATTGTCATCAGTCTGAACACCATAGATAAAATCAAAATGGTGTTGTAATTCATCTGGATTTTCCCGATTTTGAACGACAAATTCCGCAAAATCTAAATCTGACTCTGACTTTTTATGTTTTGCAAAATAGTGACAATGATAGTCAGGGTTCTTAAAAATTTCTATAAAATTTGAAATACGAAATTCTACTATAATTCCTACTTCTTCTTCTGAGTCAAAAATATTATTATTAGAAGTGCTTCGATTTAATACTTCAACTTGCTTGTTAATAAATTTTCTAGCTTGTTCAAAGTCAGGTGTGATATAGAAACCAGGTCCAAAGTCTAGCTCACTTCCTAAATTAAATTTAACATCGATTCCTTTTTTTAAGGATTCTAAATGTCTCAATAATGTAGCATGAAACCACTGCGTCTGACCTAGTTGCTTTTCCTGCTTGGTAGTCAACTCCAAAATATTTACTTCCTTCCGTTTTTCCTAAATCTCTCTAAATTCTTCTCCAATTGTTCCTTATGAAGTTGATTCTTAGCTTCCTTTAATGTGTCCTCCAAAGTTTCTTCTCTATAAGTTGATTCTGTTTTTAGTTGTTCGGTTTCTTGATTTGGAGTGAAAATGATATCTATCAGTCGGTCTATTTTTTCAAGATCTTGGACAGACATATCAGATAGTCTATGAATCAGCTTTTTAAATACATCACTATTGTCGTGATTTTTCTTAAAAAATGTTGTAAACATCTATAACCTCTCAAAAAAAGCAGCCTATCAGGACTGCTTAATGTAATTCGGAAATCGCATCATAAATGGACTGCAATTTCTTATTGTCTTTATTCTTTGTGTCAATCAAAGTATGTAGCTCTTCAATTTTCTTTTGACTGCTTTGAATATCGCTATTGTTATCCGCAATCAGTCTTTTAAGATGTTGCTGATAACTTGTAGTGATATCTGTCTCTTTTCCTGTTTTAACCTCTGTAATTTTGGGTTTAGAACTAGGATTTGATTCTGTCACAGGTGCTTGTTTACGCTTTTGAAAAGCTGCTTCATAATTTACATCATTACCTCCTTGATGATTTCCAAATAAGGCCGCAATTTTATCTGGATCTTCTTGATTTTCTGATTTACTTTCTAATGGTTGATTAAAATTCCAATCTTTTGTCATTCACTCATTTCATCCTTTCTAAATTCAGAATCATCGAATTGTCTTTCTTTACCAAAGGCATGGTCAAGAGCTTCTTCAAAACTCATGTGACTAATGCTTTGACGCCTTTTGAACGTCGCAAACATCGCTGTCTCCAGTTGCTCTTTGTAAGCAGCGAGTTTTTCTGTCTCTCTTGCTACCTTACTTTCTTGCCTAGTGACCTTTTCTTCTAAGCGTTCGATTATGGTCATATACGAACCTCCTTCATTCTAATATTAGCAAAAACATCTTGATTTTGTTATCACAATTCTAAACATTGAGAGGTTTGTCTTACTGGTTGATTCCTCAATGTCTCTTTTGCATTCTCAAGCATAAATTGTAAATCTGATTTCTTTTCTCTAAGGACATCATTCCAGTCTACTTTTTCTTTCCCAGATTCATTATTAGGTAAATCCAGTAAAACGGGAAAGCCTGCTTGAGATAACTTATCAGTAAAATATTTACCTGCATCATCACAATCTACCGCAAGTGTCAATAAATCAGGATGATTATCAAAATAGGTAGTGGTATCACGAATTGTATTGATTAAAGGCAATAACTTTGAAGGTATTACTGTATCCAAAAATTCCAACTTCTGATTTTCTTCAGCTATCAGTCGTAAAGTTTGATAAGCAACAACAGACCTTTTTAATCCCTCCATAGATACCAAACGAACATCAGATAGATTTTGTTGATGAAGTTCGTAATAGCTCATCAAGTCGATGAACGATTCACAAAAGACCAGTCTATTTGGTTTACCAATGTCAAAGGATATTCCAATATGTCCATGGCTTCCTTTTAGAATCGTTTTTAACCTCTCTCTTGGGATAGAATGATTCTTATAAATCCCTTGTAGGCTTGCTGCTTGCAGCTTGTGACGATGATTAAAACTTTTAAAAACAATAACAGGTTCAACTGTTTCATTTGTTTTCCAACTGGCTTGTGACATCAAACCTTGTTGAATCATCCTTTGTACGATTTCTTCTGAAATTCCTCTACATTTTGTTAAGTAATATCTAGCCAGACTACAGTTAGAATCTTCTACTCTCTTTAAAGGATAATAAAATGGTCTCTCTCTTTTTTCTTGAACAGCTTCTTTTTGAAAAGGTTCTTCAGAAAGAAAGGCTAGAGCTTCTTTAAAGGAAATTCCCTGAACAAGTCGAACAAAATCAATGACATCACCTTGAATATCTCTTGAAAACCATTTAAAAGTATTGGTAGTTGAAAAAATCCGAAATGAATCGTGTTCAGGATGTTCATAGACACTGCTAGAAACTTGTTTAAAGGAGATCCCCAAACGATTGGCTACATCAAGAATTGAAATTTGCTTACATTCCTCTATATTCATAAAACATCATCATTTTGTTGTAGTATTTGGTAATGATGGAACTGATGAGGATTCTTCCAAAGTTTTGGGAGTGGCCTTATCCAAATCATCTAACCCAGATTTCCAAACCTGTACTTGGTTGACCAATAACTTACCAGGTAGTTTAGAATAGGATAACTTAACTGTTCTTGTTTCTGTCTGATTGGTCTTTGATTGGTTGACATTCTTTAAATCAGATACATAGGTTACATTATAAGAGACCATGGCAATAGCTTGATTCGTAGTCTGATTGACAAAGATATCTGCTTTTTCAAAATGATAATCCAAAATATAATCCTTATACACTTGGTTCATGGCATCATTTTGACTTGACAATTCTTGAGAATAAGCCGATTCAGTCATATAAGGTTGAATACGTGTATTATTTTCTCCGAGCTTTTCTTTCGTATAGTACTGTGTCAAAAATTCTTTTACAGTATCCGATGACAAAATGCTGGCTTTATCTTCTGCTTGTTTATCTTCCACAAGTTTAGCTGCAGCCAATTCAATCTCTTTGCGACTTTGTTTAGCAGTTGAGTGTTGACCAGCAGTATATCCCATCATGAGAATAAAGCTAGTTGCGGCTACTGCTCCAACACTAATTAAGGCTTTAGTTTTGACTTTATTTAACATCTTAGACCTTCTTTCTATAAAAACTAGGTCAAGCATACCAGATAAATCTTGAAAAAAGTATCACAATAGAAAAAGGACTCTACATTGAAAAAGAATCCTTAATTTTTTATAATACTATCAAATAATTGTCTCAAATTCACCGAGCTGATCACGGGAAAAACGAGGCCTGAGTAAAACAAGCGCACGGTATTCAGACCCCCAAAAAACCGAAATGCGTTGAAAGCGTATGATCAGTTTTATCATGACTAGATAATAGATGATGAAAATCAGGAATATCCAAAATCATATTCTTATGAAAACTCTTTTGAACTTGTGAAAAGCTTATGTTAGTCATGTTTTAGAACTCTTTTCACGACAACCAACTCCCCATCCTTGATTTCCCAAATCTGATCAAAGCGTGATAGCATCTCTTCTTGACGGTGAAGTGTAAGGACGACAGCACTTGACAAGCTAAGTACATTGTCCAATTCCTTTTGAAACTGGCTAGCATCCAAAGCAGAAAAAGGCTCATCCATGATAATTAGCGGACTATGACGATTTTTCTCCCGATTGAGATACATGTGCTGTTGCTGACCACCTGACAGGGACTGGGGTGGTATCTTTTCAAACTTTTCATCCCTAAAATTAGCCTCAAAAGTCTTGAAAATAGTGACATTATTTTCATAAGATGAGATAAAGGTGTGCTCCTGTTGCAAAATCATACCAAATTTACCCCAGAGTTGATGAACAGGGAGATGATCAAGTAAGATTTCACCTTGAAAATCTCGGTCAGTCCCGTTTAAAATGTTAAGCATACTACTCTTTCCAGAACCATTTTCGCCGATGAGGGCGATCTTGTCCCCCTTACGAATTTCAACATGGGGAATAGTCAAGCTAGACTCCCCCAGTTGCTTGGTGATATGGTTTAGCATCAGGCTCTCGAAAGACATCTGAGGCGCCTGAACAGCGGACGGACGGCTGACAATTGCTTGAAAACTTTGCACCACAGGTTTGACCGACTCCAGCATTTGCAAGTCGTATAGGATTTCCTGGATTGGCTCCGAAAAAGCAGTGATATAGCCAAAGCTAGCCACAACCTCAGGAATGCCCAACTGCTGAGTGGCAAGGGAGTAAGCGAGATAAGCGAAAAGGACAATGCTGATAAACTCAAAGGAAAGCCCTGTCAGCAGAATACCCATGATTTTGGTCAAACCGTAACCCAAATACTTATCCTGCAAGGTATTGAGAGCATTTCGTTGCTGGTCCTGAAAGCCAGACAAGGTGACTTGATTGACCAGATGGTGTCCCTTGAGCAAATCCTCCAAAGTACGATAGTAATTTCCCTGCTTTTCTAGATAAACCTGCCGACGTTGGGCGGTTAACTTCCCCACAATCTTGGGAATTTGAATACTGACAGCTGTCGAAACAAGCAAAATCAAAGCGACCAAAGGATTGATGGTGCGACTAATCACCACAGTGTAAATGAGAATCCTCAGAATTTGCTTGATAAAACTCATAAGAGGTGGTAGGTAGTCCTTCTCCAAGGAATCTAGGTCGTTTGATTGATAGGAAATGTACTCTGCCACCGTTTTCTGCTTGAAATCGTGGTGACTCAACTCCAAAAGCGAATGAAACCAGTCATTTTTAAGATGAGTGGAAAATAGAATTGCCTGCTTCCAATCCAAACGCATCTGGATATAGTTGCAACCCAGATAGCACAACACCGCCAGGCAGTAGCCATACAAGGCGATTTGATAATGCCCCCTAACCAATTCCTGGGTGAAATAGGGTAGCAAGGCAGTGCAGACATTGGAAATACCACCAAAAACCAGATTAAAGAAAAGATACCAACGCAGCGGTTTAAGATAAATCTGCATAGACTATACTCCTTGCTAAAGCTGTTTTTTTGCATATCGTAGAACAATTTCTACTGTCTCCCGATTCTGATAATGCAATACCAGGACATTGCGTACAATAATTAGAAATCGCACATGTACTACAATTCTTACTGTTTTTTAAAGTGTATTTTGCTATCTTATTGAAAGCCGATCTATTCCATATTTCTCTGATAGGGGTCAGATATATATTTCCAATACTCCTACTGTAAAGAGAACATGGTTGTACTGCTCCTAAACATGTTATATATAGTGATAACTGCACAGAACTACACGTTAAAAAATTTTCATTCTTATGAACAAAAGTAACACCATTTATTTCATCTATTTTTTTCTGTATTGGAATTAGTTGTTTTAGAGTCAACGATTTCACTCTAACCTCATTTCCTATCGTACCTCTCCTTGGAACAATTTGGGTATCAACCTTATATTTGAAATTATTTTTCTTACAAAAATCATATACTTTATCAATGGAGTTAATGTTTTGTAAAAATAGAGGTGTTTTTACCTCTACTAGAATATCAAATTTCTTTAATAATTCTAGATTATGAAGACATCTTTCCAATGAGCCTTTTTTATTGGTAATCTGATCGTGAATCTCTTTATCCATTGAGAATATTGTACAAGAAATATAATCAATATATAAATCTGACAAAATTGCAATGCGTTGCTCATTCAACATTGACACATTTGAATAGATAATTACATTGAAAAACATTTCCCTAGCAATCTTAATATATTTCATAGCAAAAGGATGTGCAAACACTTCTCCTCCTGTAAAAACAATTTCAAATGTACCTAACTCTCGTAATTGAACTAAGAGATTTCTCAAAGTATCTAAATCAAATCCTTTCTGATTATATTCTGAAATGTAACAATGTTCACATCTCCAATTACAAAACGAAGTTATTTCAATCGTTACTGAGTATAAATTACGATTTTCTCGGTATAATTTTATAACATCTGTTATATCTTTAATAGTTTCAGTCATGCATATCACAACTCCTAAAAAGGTAAGCAAAGAACGATACAAGTTAAAATTATTTAATCATCCTTTGCATTACCTTTAGCAACATCTAATCAAAAGTTGATTAGTTACTACTTGTGTCAACAACAATATGAGAACTTCCACCACTACATAGTGCTGACTTTCTACTACTGATAACAACTGTTGGTGCTTTAACAACCAATTGTGGTTTTTTGAAAACTTTAGTCATGAACCCTCTCTCCTTTCCCATCATGTAGTACTTATATGCCTCTCTCCAGAGGAATTAAAAATAACACTTCATATCTCTCTAACTAAAAATTAACAATAAAAACTCGTTATACCAATGCCAGAATAATAGTCTTGATTAACATACCTTGCTCTAGCTACTTGACGCTCAGATTTTAAACATCCCCAAAGAGATTTATCCTCAAGTAATGCTATACCACTACATCTATTGCAATACTTATTAAGTGGGCAACTTGGGCACTTCTCCAATTCGCTAAATTTCTTATTTTGAATCTCGTGTAAAGTAGTAGAATTTAACCAAATATCCTTGATGGAAGTGTTTAATATATTTCCAATAGGCATGTTTAAATTATTACATGCTAAAAAATTTCCATTTGATTCAATAGTACAACTGTATCTTGTTGCATTACAGACATACATACTTGAATTATTTTCGAAACATCTAAAATTTCTAATTTTGTCTATTTTTACTATATTCTCATTTAAGAACTGATCACTCACACGAAATATAGACGGGGTGGCATTACCATCAGTTTTATAAAAGATATTCGTTGTAGCTAAATGCTTAAAATTCATATTTTTACAAAACTCTGACACTTCATCAATACAATTTTGGTTGGTAGTAAGAATAATCTGTTTAACTTCCACTGGTATATCGTATTCTTTTAATAAATTCAAATTGGCTACCGTTTTCTTTAGTGAGCCTTTAACTGAAGTTATTTGATCATGGATATTTTCATTCATTGAAAACACCGTACATGATACTTGAGAAATATTCAATTCAGCTAACGCCTTAATTATCTCTTCATTCAACAACGAAACATTCGTAAACAATTTAACATCAAAGAACATCTCTCTAGCATCTCTAATAATTTCCAATGTATCTGGTCGTGTAAATATCTCACCACCTGTAAAGAGCAATTCAAACATCCCCATCTCTCTCAAATCCTGAAACAATTCATAAAGACATTCTCTTGAAATCCCCTTAGTGACATACGAAGGAAGATAACAATGCTTACACCGCCAATTACACCTTGTTGTTAATTCGATAGTAACAGATAGTAATGTTTTGTTTTTTGAAGCTAAAGCGTATATATCATTATCATAGAATTCAGAGTTCATAAATTAATCCATTCTCTAAGAGTTCTTGTACAAAATCATCTACCAATGATTTAATTTCAGAAATCTCACAGCCATATATCTCAGAAAGACTTTGTAAAACTTGATTATAAGTCCTCTGCTTGGAAAAAGAAAGCCAAATATCTTTTGAGGAATCTTCCAGTAAAAACATTTTATTTATCTGTTTATCCAAAATATAAACTACTTCTGTCGTTGGCTCCATTTGCCAGGCCAAGTGTCTCGAATAATAATACCTCATCGACAATTCTGGAACTGCTGTACTATTTGTTGTTAGTTCAGTTTCCATCAACTCATGTTTATCTAAACTAGCCATGACTATCCCTCCCTTACATTAAATTGTATTTGTAAGTTTACGAGTATAGTATATCACTTTATAAATCTAATTCTATTTTGTCCCAAATCTGCACTTTCATTTATCATCTGATAAAGGTGCTAATATTTTAATTAAATGCTCCTCATATCTTTCTGCAAGTTTCTCACATTCTGCTGCACGCATAAATCCAATTACTTTTCTCATTTTTAGGATTGATTTTGTTGTCTGTTCTTTTTTAAATTCATAAAAAGAGCGTGCATATGTAAAAATCAACCGTTCATAAATTTCGGATTCATCAAAATAAAAATGCGAAATTTGTTTTTCAAAATATTTTGCATCCGTTAGATAATCTCTTTCAATACAAATGATAAAAGCATTTAGAGCCATACTAGCGATTACTCTTCTATAACTAGGTATGTCATGATAAAACTCAGTTCTATGTAACATCTCTTTAGATAATAATAGAAATGTTTCATGATTGAAAATATACATGATATTTCCAAATAATAAAATTTCAAACATTCCCCAATAATCAACACTAAATAAGTAATCGGTTATTCTGTTTATATCCGTATCGCTGAAATATTCTTCGTTAGAAAGTTCTTGTAATTTTATTTTTAAAAAAATAATTTCGATTGTTGAAAAAATAGATAAATCATCATTTTCCATGAGTTTAATCAACATTTTATGTAATTTAGCCACGTTTCTCTTAAGGAAACACTGCTTAACTTCATCTATAAGTTGATAAAAGTGATCTCTTTTAAAATCATTAGCTGCAAACATAAATTCCTCGATGGGAACATTTATCTGTTCAAGAGCCAACAAAAATTTTGTTATCGTTAAATCTGTCTCCCCCTTTTCAAACCTAGACAGCTGTGAACGTGATATTCCTTTGTGCTCAATCTCTCTAAGAGTAATTTTTCTTGATTCTCTAAATAATTTATATATTTCTCCAAATTTTTTAACATCCTATACCTCCATGAGCAAATATGGGACAAATCTCAAATAAAATCTATCCATGTGATAAAATATGACTAGATTATACCATAATAATTAAAGTTTTTATTAATTTATTAAAGGAGGTTTCACATGAATATTCCCAAAAGAAGATTCATAATGATTTTACTTGAAATCATCATTATCATCGCCTTATAATTACAATTCTGTAATTTAGCTCCTATATAAAAAACAGCTGAACAACCTTGTTCAACTGTTTTTTACTCTCTTTTCCAACTGATAATTTTTAAAATACCAAAGACAAGAAAGGCTAAATTAAAAGTTACATAAAATACTGTAAAACTGATCAGACCATTCTGTGATAAATCTTCCGTGTAAAGTTCGGTCTCTGTAAAGAACAAATAAATTCCATAGCCCTCCACGAAAATGAGAAAACTGACAAAACCAATCAGGAAAAGTCCACTGGCAATAAGAAAGAGTCTCCATAAAAGAATGAGAATTCCTCCTACTGCTAAAAAAGATGACTTACAGAACCTGTAAGCCACCTAGTCATTCGGTTTATTCTGGTGTCTGCCACCGCTTGGCCCTTACGTCCAAGATTGCTATCGGATTTTATTCTGGTGTCCGCCACCGCTTGGCCCTTATGTCCAAGATTACTATCAGATTGACCATGAGCCGACCACTCATTTACACCATTATTCTAACGAATATGAGCTACAAACGCAAGAGAAAAACTTATTTTGGATTTACACACTATAGAAAACATACACTATCTTCAGATTGAACTTTTGTTCAAAATAAGCTATAATGAATTTAAGTAGAAACAGGAGGTAGAACAAATGGCTACAATCAGTTTAACACGTGATATAAAACTAACAAACGAAGATGCTCTAAAAATTCTTAATCATAAACCATCTAAAAAGCTACAAGCAGTCTTGAAATCTATTGAATCACAGGACGCTACCGCTCCAACGAAAAATAAACTCATTTCAAAGTATCTGTAAGATGACAATTCAAGTAACACCACTTAAGCAATATCTTGAAAATATTCAAGTGCTAGCTCCTGATAAAACTGAGAAACAAGTTCAGGAGCTATTTAAAACTATCATTTTAGAAAATGTTGATTTCAACGGTAATGAAGAGATGTTGACTTATCTATCTGATAAAGCCCCCAATTTTGAAAAACAACATCGTTCTCGTAATTTTATCGTTGAAGAAACTGAAACAAATAACATCATAGGATTCTTTAGTTTATCTCTCAAAGTTGTTGATATTTCTGATTTAGAGAAATCCTTAAAAAAGAAACTCGTCCTAAAAGGGAAAAGTCCCAAAAATATTGATTATCTCCCTGTGTTACTTATCGGTCAATTCGGCAAAAACACAAAGCTAAATAAACTATCAGGACAAGAGTTATTTGAAATTGTAATTCAAAAAATTGAAGAATTTCGAGCAATTGTAGGAACTCAGATGGTTTTTTTAGATAGTATCAATCATCCTAAAGTCATTCAATTTTATGAACAGTTCGGATTTGTTGCTTACAGTCAATTGATTAAAGACGATCATCAAGTAACTTATCAGCCTATGGCATTAAATATGTCAGTATTATCTGTTAGTAATTTCTACTAATCGAACATCAAAAGAAAAATGCTTCGACTAACTCTGTCATACCTTTAATACTCAACCTAAAAAATTTTCTATAATCTTAAAAAGCATTTAGAGGTAGATTGATAGTTTTATCTTTTATTAGTAATTCGTTACATACTTGAAAAATTTTCTATAAAAAGTGTCTTGACTAAAATTTTTTATATTTGAGAAACATATAATATCAGTTATGCAAAATCCTTTATATTTCTCAATAGATAATCGGAATTGTGAGTGGAGCCAAGTTATATTCATCATAACCAGCTCAAAATAAATTATTTGAATTCATTTCTTGATCACCCCTTCCTGATCGACTATCAATGTCCAAATAGTCACACCACTTGAAATGACAATGAGCATAACTAATATCCACTCGATTGACGACATTTAACCACCTCCTTTTCTAACACGGTTGTTCCAAACAGAATACAAGCCATTAAACACAAATTCAGCAAGCACTTCCGCTCGTCTAACAAAGCGAACATTGTCAAGAGCATACTGATAGACTATCTCAAAATCAGTCATAGCAATTTCACTGGCTGTTTCAGAAAACCCCTCTCGTCTAAATTGATCTTGCACCAATCCCCAAATATAATCTCGATCATATTTTGTGACCTTTTCTACTTTTCTTCTCAAGATAGGTTGAGTATTCCTATCCTCCTCATCCTCAATAAATAAAGAATCAGTCTCACTAGGGGCTAAATATAGTGAGACGGGGATCGTTTCATTTTCAACCTGCCCTAGTCTTTTTTTAACACTAGGCCTGTTTGAACTAGCTACTGGGGTAGAAGATAATTCCCCTAAATAAATCTTATTAGCTAGTCTTCCTTTCTCACTTGAAGACTGTTGGACTTCATCAATTAAGTCATATTCTTTAAGAATTTTTTTGATTGTCAGTAATTTGGACTTCGAACAACCTAACAGCTTCATCAGTTTAGAATTGGAAAACACTAAATAGACTGCTCCCTCTTCATCTATCCAACCACGACTGAGAGATCATTCTAAACGATCTTTTCAAATAGAATAAGCCACCTTTACCTCTAGTTTCATATCCATATATTTCTCATCCTCAAAAAGAATTTTAGGTAATTTGTAATACCGTTCTGAAGTTTGGTATTGATTTGCGGTAATTCGTTTCATAGCGCACCTCCAAGTTCTTTGAGTATTAAGTCTCCACTTGATTCCAAGCAAACCAAGCCACTTTTTTCTAATTCAGCCATAAGAGAGATGGCTTCAACAATGTCAATTCCCATTTCACGTACTAAAAATGAACGGAGTGGATTCAATTTTCAAAGAACAGGTAGCTTTATTATAGATAAGAGTAGTTGAAATTTTTATCACATTTTTGAGGTTGTTGGAATAAAAAAAGCAACTCACTGCTTTACGAATGAGTTACTTTTGTACTAAAATATTTGTTGCATAATTTCCCTAATAACCTGAACAGAGTTATCAAATGAGATATCTTTAGCATACTTAAATTGGAGTTGATAACGAATCCATAGCTCTTTCTGATAATCAGAAATTTCAATTCCTCTCACTTGTTCTTTCCAATTATAAATAGTTTCTTTACTTTTACGTTTTTCTGCCGTATTCTCAAGTGCATTTTTTAATACTTCTAGATTAATCTCTTCTTTTCTAAGTTTATACAAGGTGAAAAGATCATATCGATCACGTGGGCGTGTCGAAGCTAATCCCCTACTGATGATGGTTTCTAACTTTTCAGCAAGTACAGTCTCTAGATTATATGTCCATATCTTGATGCTTTCATTAGTAAAGATAGAAGTCATTGAATAAGTAATTTCTCTTGGTGTGATCTTATCACCAGTAGTAATATCAATAAAAACAACCTCCTTTAATGTATCAAAAGTGGCATTTAATTTTAATGAAAATCCTCCATATTCATCATCTTGGCGAATAGGTTCTAGCTTATCTACTGAAAATGAAAAACCATCAGTTTTAGAACAAAGAATCTCTTCAAAGATATCAATCAAATTTTCTCTGCTCATTTCGGTTCCCTTCAGAGTGACATCTAAATCCATTGTGGTTCGCTTATCTAGTCCAATCATTTGACCTATTAGATACCCTCCTTTTACAATGAAGGAATCTCTATAAGAACTAGTAGAAATCAGCTTTAACACTTGCTCAATTAAATAATGTTGTTGTACTTGTTGAGCTGGAATTCCCTTATCTTTTGAAATATTTTTGATTTTTGCTTTAAAGCTATTCGCATTTGAAAACATTAAGATAGCACCTCCGTATAAGATTGTAACTTATCAGTTACTTTAAATAACTGGGCATAATAAAATAATTTGTGTAAATGAACTTGATTCTGTTGAAAATATTTTTTAAACGCTGGTGCAATAATTTGAAGATCCACCTGATGAACTGGTCTTAGACACTCGACCAAAACTCGTTCAACTTCATAAACTTTAATAAATTGACCAGGAAGACGCTCTATTTCAATAATTCCCTCACTATAGTGAGAACGTAAAATAATAGGACATATATCTGCTTCCTTAATGTTTTTGGTATTCGTACCATAAGGAAAACTCATCGTCATGTTAAAAGGGATAGTCAAAGATAAACCATGTAACCAAAGTGCTGTCTCCAAAGAAAAGATTCCCTTTGGAAATCGATACTGAAGGACAAACCACTCATCTAAATAAATATCAGGTAAGCGATATAAGCCTTTTTCTTCAGCATCGATTTTTCCTTCTGTAACCATTTTTAATAAGGTTTTGTAGTGTAAATTTTCATCTATTACTTGTTTAAAAGTTAAAAAACCATACTGATTGAAAGAGTTCATCAGTTTCTCTCTTTTATCAACCATATCATTCTCCTTTCTTAGAAACAAAATGCTAACATCCTCTATATATGTTAGCATTTTATTTCTTTAAAATCAATTCATTTATTTTTTTATTTCAAAATTAATCCATACGTAAGACAGACCAGCTATTATTAAAGAAAAAATAAGACATAGACTGATAGGTTCCACACTAAATGTAGACCCATACTGCCCCATAAGTAAGATTTATAGCGTACAAGCCCTAAAAACATCCCAAGTGAAACATACAAACAACAAGATAGAATAGCTCCTAGATAATGGGCTAAGACAGATAAAATCCTCGTCAAAACAACTCTGATATCTAATTTTCTAACCAAGTTCCATAAAATTTCTCGATACAAAAATTCTTCAACCATACTCGCATTGATTAAGAAAAGAATGGTGATGTAATCATGATTTCAATTTTTAAATCATGATGGCCATTTTACCTTTCTTGCCTTAACTGGTTTAAATCGAATCTTATTAATGAGTCTAAGCTCTATTTCTCTACAATCTGTAACGGAGGTATCATTGATTTTAAGGCTTCTTGGAAAGTATTGATTACCTTTTTCATGTGATAATTCTACTGTATAACTGATACCATTACTTAATTTAAAGACTACAAAATAAATATGATCTCTTTTAAATCGGCGACCGACTCTTCTATTCAAAATGCCATCAGTTGTATAGAATTTACACTCCATTACATGTAACATTTGATAGAGCAACAAGGTTCCAACTATTTTGAATTTATTTTCGTTGAACCAACCATTATCAGCTTTATTAAGACGTTCCAATGTCCAATCATCTTTTAATCCTTCAAAAATACTCCCTGCATTATTAGTTGGTAAATTAACATGATGTTCTCTAGATAATCCTAAAAGATGAGGAATGGAGGAATTTGGGACTGATAGAATAATTTCAGGACAGTTCTCCATATTTGTCTGATAAATATATTTGTACTGAGAAACATTTTTCTCAGTAGTATTGGCCAAGCAATCCATCTTAACATTGAGAATATCAATCTCTCCATCAAAAGTCTTTAGCCATTCCAAAGTATAAGTCATTTGAATTTTCTCCTAAAAAAGAGAAGGAAGCTCCTGCTTCCTTCTCTCCCACGTATTGAGTTTCACCTCACGCTAGATATGCCCTATCTGTTCCTCAAGGGTAGGCAGTCCTGCTATTCTTTTTCTCAACAAACAGTCTGAACTGAGAGCGGAGCCCACAGGCGGGTGCAGACCATATCCACTAGCCCACAAGTAATTATATCATTTAATTACTTTCATTATACGCAATTAGTCCATATTTGTCAACAATTACATTCATTATGAATATCTAAATAAATCCGTAACTTCTCAAAGTAACTTCCACTTGCCCAACCAAAGTGGAAATTAGTCTAAAACAGATTTTTATGGTGGAATTAAG
>CAKQBM010000017.1 GCA_934216185.1 uncultured Streptococcus sp.
CAAACCATTTTTAGAACGATTATTGATATGAGTAACACCTACCGTGGAAATTCCATGGTAGGTTTAATTTACAAAAAATATAGGGACAAAGTTTAATATTTTCTGTCAACTTTGAGTACTAAAACTTCTTAGTTTTCGTACATGTCAATTAGCGTCAATTGTAAAAATAAAAAGCATAAACATAATACATAATTTATTTTATGTTACATCTGTGTTATAAAAAACTAAAAGCCTATGCAAAAGTGCTCAAATTATGATAAAATAGACTATAAGAAAAACACTATTTATATTAATTAAATTTTTATTTTATAAGGAAAAAAACTCAATGGCTACTATTCAATGGTTTCCTGGTCACATGTCTAAAGCGCGTCGACAGGTGCAGGAAAATTTAAAATTTGTTGATTTTGTGACGATTTTGGTGGATGCACGCTTACCTCTATCTAGTCAAAATCCTATGTTGACAAAGATTGTTGGTGACAAACCAAAACTCTTGATTTTAAACAAGGCAGACTTGGCTGACCCAGCAATGACCAAGGAATGGCGCCAGTATTTTGAATCACAAGGAATTCAGACCCTGGCTATTAATTCTAAAGAACAAGTAACTGTAAAAGTTGTAACAGACGCGGCTAAAAAGCTTATGGCTGATAAGATTGCTCGTCAAAAAGAACGTGGGATTCAGATTGAAACCTTGCGTACCATGATTATTGGGATTCCAAATGCTGGTAAATCAACTCTCATGAATCGTTTGGCTGGCAAGAAAATTGCTGTCGTCGGCAACAAACCAGGGGTTACAAAGGGACAACAGTGGCTTAAAACCAATAAAGATTTGGAAATCTTGGATACACCAGGGATTCTCTGGCCTAAGTTTGAAGATGAAACTGTTGCGCTGAAACTAGCCTTGACAGGAGCTATAAAAGACCAGTTACTCCCTATGGATGAAGTAACCATTTTTGGTCTCAATTATTTCAAAGAACATTATCCAGAAAAGCTGGCTGAACGCTTCAAACAGATGCAAGTTGAAGAAGAAGCGCCCGTTATTATTATGGACATGACTCGTGCCCTCGGTTTCCGTGATGACTATGACCGTTTCTACAGTCTCTTCGTGAAGGAAGTCCGCGATGGCAAACTCGGTAACTATACCTTAGATACATTGGAAGACCTCGATGGCGACGATTAAAGAAATCAAAGAACTCCTTGCTACTGTCAAGGACCTTGATAACCCTATTTTTTTAAATCTTGAAAAGGATAATCGCTCTGGAGTTCAAAAAGAAATCAGCAAGCGTAAAAAGGCCATTCAAGCTGAATTGGATGAAAATTTGCGTTTGGAATCCATGCTTTCTTATGAAAAAGAACTTTATAAGCAAGGATTGACCTTAATTGCAGGTGTTGATGAGGTCGGCCGGGGTCCTCTTGCTGGACCTGTAGTCGCTGCAGCCGTTATTTTACCTAAAAATTGTAAGATTAAAGGTCTCAACGATAGCAAGAAAATTCCTAAAAAGAAGCATCTGGAGATTTTTAAAGCAGTTCAAGACCAAGCCTTGTCAATCGGGATTGGTATCATGGATAATAAAGTCATCGACCACGTCAATATCTATGAAGCAACCAAACTAGCCATGAAGAAAGCAATCTCTCAGCTCAGTCCGCAACCTGAGCATCTCCTGATTGATGCCATGAAACTGGATTTGCCCATTTCACAAACTTCCATCATCAAAGGAGATGCCAATTCCCTCTCGATTGCAGCAGCTTCTATAGTAGCCAAGGTGACACGTGATGAATTGATGAAGGAATACGATCAGCAGTTCCCTGGCTATGATTTCGCTGCTAATACAGGTTATGGAACAGCTAAACACCTGGAAGGACTTGAAAAACTAGGAGTTACCCCAATTCACCGAACCAGCTTTGAACCCGTTAAATCACTGGTTTCAGGAGAAAAAGAAAGTTAAGTTAGAAGGAATGATTATGGAGGAACAGTCAGAAACACTCAGTTCCAAGAAAGAATTTGCCTTTGCCTCAAGCACCATACTATCCCAAGTTGGACGAGGAATCATCGTTGGTCTCGTCGCAGGGCTCATCGTTGGATCCTTTCGGTTTTCAATCGAAAAAGGCTTCCACCTGATACAAGGACTTTATCAAGAACAAGCGCACCTAGTGCGCAATCTTTTTATCATTGGTCTGTTTTATTTAATAGTTTGTTGGCTCAGTGCGAAATTAACTCGATCAGAAAAAGATATCAAAGGCTCAGGAATTCCTCAGGTCGAAGCCGAATTAAAGGGATTGATGACTCTCAACTGGTGGGGAGTTCTTTGGAAAAAATATATTCTAGGAATTCTTGCTATTGCAAGTGGCCTTATGCTGGGGCGTGAAGGACCAAGTATTCAACTTGGAGCAGTCGGTGGTAAAGGAATTGCCAAATGGCTCAAATCCAGTCCAGTAGAGGAACGTTCCTTGATTGCTAGTGGAGCTGCCGCTGGTCTAGCTGCAGCCTTTAATGCACCGATTGCAGGATTTCTCTTTGTGGTAGAAGAAGTTTATCACCATTTTTCACGCTTTTTCTGGGTATCTACTCTCGCAGCTAGTCTCGTAGCAAACTTTGTTTCTCTGCTCATATTTGGCCTAACACCCGTACTGGATATGCCAGACAACATCCCACTCATGACCCTAGACCAGTATTGGATTTACCTCCTTATGGGAGTTTTTCTTGGACTATCTGGTTTTCTCTATGAGAAAGCTGTACTTAATGTTGGCAGAGTTTATGATTGGCTTGGTCAAAAAATCCATTTGGATAGAGCCTATTATCCAATTCTGGCCTTCATTCTCATCATACCAGTCGGCATCTTCTTACCACAAATCCTTGGTGGTGGAAATCAGCTGGTTCTTTCCCTGACTAGGCAAGATTTTAGTTTCCAAGTTCTATTAGTTTACTTTTTGATTCGCTTTGTTTGGAGCATGATTAGTTATGGAAGTGGCCTTCCAGGAGGAATTTTCCTACCAATTTTGGCGCTTGGCTCCTTACTTGGAGCTCTAGTTGGTGTTATTTGTGTCAATCTTGGACTTGTCAGTCAGGAGCAATTCCCTATATTTGTCATTCTAGGAATGAGTGGCTATTTTGGAGCAATATCCAAGGCACCCTTAACTGCTATGATACTTGTAACTGAGATGGTAGGAGATATTCGCAACCTCATGCCCCTTGGATTAGTGACCTTGGTTTCCTACATCATCATGGATTTACTTAAAGGTGCTCCAGTCTATGAGGCTATGTTGGAAAAAATGCTGCCTGAAGAAGCGTCAGATGAAGGAGAAGTCACTCTCATTGAAATCCCTGTTTCGGATAAAATAGCAGGAAAACAAGTACATGAACTCAACCTACCACATAATATCCTCATCACCACCCAAGTCCATAATGGCAAGAGCCAAACAGTTAACGGCTCAACCAGAATGTATCTCGGAGATATGATTCACCTAGTTATTCCAAAAAGTGAAATTGGGAAAGTCAAAGATTTGTTGTTGTAGAGGTTATTTACATAATATATTATGTAAATATCTAGCTTAATTTATTTAAAAAACCGATTCTCAGAAAGGAGATCGGTTATTTTTTGCAGCTAATACTCTTCGAAAATCAAATTCAAACCACGTCAACGTCGCCTTGCCGTACTCAAGTACAGCCTGCGGCTAGTTTCCTAGTTTGCTCTTTGATTTTCATTGAGTATAAGATATTTCATATACAAATAATTGTAATTGAACTTTGGTAAAAATAAGACTATAATTAAGTTAGAAATGATAAAGTATAAAGCTAGAAAGGAGTTTACTGTATCAAATCTGTACAGTAAGATTAAAATCATGAAAAAGAAAACGAAAGCAATTATACAATGCATTTTGTATCTCATAGCTCCTTATATAGCTCTTCAGTTATGTATAATGAACAGAAGTTTAGTGGGTGAGATTTTTATTATTTTCCTTATTCTGTTGACTATTTCATTCTGGTTTAGTATTTGGAAACTAGAAAAAGCACTAGCTAATGATTCACAATAGAAACTGCAAAGATTTAGATCCGTAAAACTAAAAGTTTATGTACAATTGAATTAACTAAACTTAAACCATTGATAAAACTGAATTAGAAGCATAAAGTACATTTTACAATCAATGTACTTTATTTTTTATGTAAATTGTCTTAGTTACTTCCTAAAAAATATTTTATTTTAAAAAATAAATTTTGGATTATATACAATTGTAAAATTTCCAGTTTTCACTTTAATAAAGTACATTTTTAGCTATATTTGTTTAAAAAAATTTTTTAGTTATTTCGTTTCTTTTTAAAAAGCTCTATAACTTCTTTCCGAAAAACTATAATTTTCTTGAAAAATATATAAACCTATGCTATACTACTAGTAGACTTATATATGGAGAAAATAGATGAAACGCGAGATTTTACTAGAACGAATCGACAAACTAAAACAAATCATGCCCTGGTATGTTCTGGAATACTACCAATCTAAGCTTGCTGTACCTTACAGTTTTACAACCTTGTACGAATACCTCAAGGAATACGATCGATTTTTTAGCTGGGTTTTAGAGTCTGGTATTTCAAACGCCGATAAAATATCTGATATTTCTTTATCTGTCTTGGAAAATATGTCTAAGAAAGATATGGAGGCTTTTATCCTTTATCTTAGAGAACGTCCTTTGCTGAATGCCAATACAAGCAAACAAGGTGTTTCTCAGACAACCATCAATCGGACTTTGTCAGCACTTTCTAGTCTTTACAAGTATCTGACTGAGGAGGTTGAAAACGACCAGGGAGAACCTTATTTCTATCGTAATGTAATGAAGAAAGTTTCAACTAAGAAAAAGAAAGAAACACTTGCTGCCAGAGCTGAAAACATCAAGCAAAAACTCTTTTTAGGTGATGAAACAGAAGGTTTTCTAACTTATATTGACCAAGAGTACCCACAACAGCTCTCTAATCGCGCTCTCTCATCATTCAACAAAAATAAAGAACGTGATTTGGCCATTATTGCCCTTCTATTGGCGTCTGGTGTCCGCTTATCTGAAGCTGTTAATCTGAATATAAGGGATCTCAATCTAAAAATGATGGTTATCGATGTCACTCGAAAAGGGGGCAAACGTGACTCGGTCAATGTCGCTGCCTTTGCAAAACCTTATCTAGAGAATTATCTAGCCATTCGTAATCAACGCTATAAGACAGAAAAAACAGATTCAGCTCTTTTTTTGACACTCTACAGAGGTGTTCCTAATCGTATCGATGCTTCCAGTGTGGAAAAGATGGTTGCTAAGTACTCTGAGGACTTCAAAGTCCGTGTAACTCCCCATAAACTACGACATACCCTAGCAACTAGGCTCTATGATGCTACTAAATCGCAAGTTTTGGTCAGCCACCAGCTAGGACATGCCAGCACACAAGTCACTGATCTCTATACCCATATCGTCAATGATGAACAAAAGAATGCCTTGGATAGTTTATAATTTTACGTAATATAACTTATGTAAAATATATATAAAGAAAAGAAGCTGCTAAAAATAAGCAACTTCTTTTCTTTATATCTGATACCAGTAAAGTAGCGTGGAATATCAATTGTTTCTATATTTTTGAAATTCTCATTTGCCTACTACTAATTTAACTATAGCAAAAATAATGCAGATAAGGCAGATAAGGAAGGATATTTTTGCTTGTAGAAATTCTAAAAATCAAGCTTTTCTGGATTCAAATCTCTTCATAATCACAGTTAGACGCCATCGGTAGAGAGCCCCACTCACGATCAGACTAATAATCAAACCAATCCAGTAAGAATAAGCTCCAAAATCTGTTAGGGAATCAAATACCATAGCAACTGGGATTGCTACGCCCCAATAACCAACCAAACCAAGGTAAAAAGGAATAACTGTATCCTTATAACCCCGTAAAATTCCCTGAAGCGGTGCCGCAAAGGTATCTGCTAACTGGAAGAAAAGGCTGTAAGTCAAAAAACGCGCTGTCAAATCGATAAATTCTGGGTCATTACCATAAAGACTAGCCACACTTCCCCGAAAAATGTAAAGGAAGGATAAGGTGAAGGCCGCAAAAATGAGGGCTGTCCATCTTCCTAGACCAATATAGGTTTTCGCATCATCAAATCGCTTGGCTCCCACTTCATAGGAAACGACAATAGCCATAGCCGATGAGATACTCATAGGGAAAGCATACATGAGAGATGAAAAATTCATGGCTGACTGGTGACTAGCAATAATCAAGGACGAAAACTTGGCCATAATCAAGCCAACCACGGAAAAGATAGCTACTTCCGCAAAGACAGTTCCCCCAATAGGCAGACCTAAACGAACTCCTTCCTTGATTTTATCCATATTAAGCGGAATTCGTTTCTCAAGATGTAGAGCCTTGAGCTTTTCCTGTTTAAATAAAACCAGAACAGAAATCCCCAGCAAGACCCAGTAAGCCAAAGAAGTTCCTAAACCAGCCCCAGCACCTCCCAGTTCTGGAACACCAAAGGCCCCGTAAATCAAGAGATAGTTAAATCCACTATTGAGAGGAAGTAACAAAAGCATGAGGTACATGGACAGTTTGGTCAACCCTAGAGAATCCAGCAAGGAGCGAATGACACTAAAAAGCAATAAGGGGATAATTCCGATAGATAAAAACCAGAGATAGCGAACCGCTACTGCTGCCACTGGTGCTTCTAGTCCGATATGATTCAAGATTAGTGGTGCCAAGAAAAGTACCATCCCCAGCAAGACCACGGATAGGCACAAGGCCAGATAGATGAACTGGTAAAAATCAGACGCAACCTCTTCCTTTTTGCCTCGACCAAGATGGTGACCAATGATAGGCACCAGGGCTGACACAATCCCTGTCAGGAATGTAAAGAAAGGATTCCAGATACTGGTTGCCATAGACACACCAGCCAAGTCCATGGTATTGTATTGACCTGTCATAGTTGTATCAACAAAGGATGCAGAATAATTGGCAAATTGATAAATCAGGATAGGGAAAAATATCTTTAAAAATAAGATAAATTTGTCTTTAAAATGATGGGTTTGATACATATAGTCTCTCTATTTTTCTAGTTTACAGAGCAGACTTCTACCTAGTTTTGATAGACGATTTGTCCCTTACAGATAGTGTATTTAACCTGCCCTTTTAAGCTTTCACCGATGAATGGTGAATTAGCTGCTTTGGAAGCAAAATGGGAATCCACAAGGCGGTCAGCCTTAGCATCAAAAATAGTGATGTCCGCTGGACCATTCTCAGCCAAGTAACCTGCTTCAAAGTTATAAAGTTTAGCTGGGTTATAGGTCATCTTTTCGAGCAATTCCATCAAACTTAACTCACCAGCTTCGACCAAATAAGTCAATCCGAGAGAAAGAGATGTTTCCAAACCTGTCATACCAGATGGCGCTTTGGTAATATCCTCAACATTTTTTTCATCTGCATGATGAGGCGCGTGGTCAGTTGCGATAACTGTGATGACGCCTGATTTAAGACCTTCTATAACGGCACGACGGTCTGATTCCAAACGAAGCGGCGGATTCATTTTAGCATTGCTACCTTGTGTCAAAAGAAGTGCTTCTGTCTTAGAGAAATGCTGTGGTGCCACTTCTGCTGTGACTTGCGCACCTAGCCCCTGAGCAAACTCTACTACTTTAACACTTTCTTTCTTAGACAAATGCTGAATATGAACATGGGCCTTGGTTGCATAGGCAATCATGACATCACGCGCCATCATAGCATACTCAGCCACCCCAGTCGCACCGCAGATATGGAAATGCTCTTTAGCAATATTTTCGTTAAAGCCAAGAACACCGTTCAAACCTGGATCTTCCTCATGAAGACTAATAAAGGTATTAAGCTTTTTGGCTTCCTCCATGGCTTCCTTAACAACTTTACTGCTTTCAAGCGGAATCCCGTCATCTGAGAAACCAACAGCTCCAGCTTCTAAAAGTGCCTTAAAGTCAGTCAAATCTTGTCCATTAAAGTTCTTAGTAATGGTCGCAACCGTCTTAACATTAATCTTCTCTTTGGCAGCTGACTGGAGAACTTCTTGCAAAGTCTCTACGTCTGAAATAGTTGGACTAGTATTAGCCATCATGACAACCGTTGTAAAACCACCTGCAGCGGCTGCTAGGGCACCAGTATGAATATCTTCCTTGTGAGTTTGACCAGGTTCACGGAAATGAACATGGATATCGACCAAGCCAGGAGCAACGACTAGACCAGTAGCATCAAGTACCTCTGCTCCTTCTTCCTTGATCTCAGTCGCAATTTTGATAATTTTCCCATCTTGAACTAAAACATCACACACTTGATCCAAACCAGACTTAGGATCCATTACACGACCATTTTTGATTAGTAGCATCTGCTTTCTCCTTTATTCATAGAAATCAACTTGGGTATCCAACAATTTATCCCCATCATAAACAAACTTGGCTGAAAAGAAGGGTTTATCTTCTAAAAGCCACCCAACAAAGGTATGGTCACCTTCCCAAGTCGGCTTACTCAAAACCTCGTCATAGGGAACCCATTCTAGCGTTCCCTCGTTGCAGTCAATCAAGTCACCCTCGAACTCCGTCACCTTAAAAACATAGGTGTACCAGTCTAAATCTGGTGTAAATTCAGGAAAAGTGATGACACCTTTTAGAACTGGCTTGGCTTTGAGCCCTGTCTCTTCAAGGATTTCACGCGCTGCGCATTCTTGAGGCGTCTCTCCTCGCTCTAGCTTACCACCCACACCAATCCATTTTCCTTCATGAACATCATTTGGCTTCTTATTACGATGGAGCATGAGCAGTTCTTTCCCATTATCAATGTAGCAAATAGTCGCTAACTGAGGCATATTTTCTCCTTATCTAAGCCAATCAATTGGCTCTTGTCCTGTCTCTTTTAAGAATGTATTGGCCTTGGAAAAAGGCTTGGAACCCCAAAATCCTCTGTAAACAGATAACGGACTGGGATGGGCTGATTCGATAATCAAGTGATGAGGGTTGGTAACCAAGGCCTTCTTCTTGCGTGCATAGGCTCCCCAGAGTACAAAAACGACTGGTCTATCTAGTTGATTGACCACCTGAATCACAGCATCCGTAAAAGGCTCCCATATTTGACCAGCATGACCATTGGCCTGTCCAGCAGGAACTGTCAAACAAGCATTAAGAAGCAAGACTCCTTGCTCAGCCCAAGCTGTCAAATCATGAGATTTCTTAACCCCGATATCATCTGACAATTCTTTCAAGATATTTTGCAAGGATGGCGGAGCTGGGATAGAGTCAGGTACAGAAAAACTCAAGCCCTGCGCTTGACCTGGCCCGTGATAGGGATCCTGTCCCAGAATCACCACCTTAACTTCTTCAAGCGGTGTTGTCACTAGAGCCTGAAAAACCTTTTCCTTGGGTGGATAAATAGTCCCCTGAGCATAGACCTGCTCCATAAACTGATTGATTTTCCAAAAATAACCCTCAGGTAATTGCGCCTTAATCAAAGCATGCCAAGACGAGTGTTCCATAGCCAACTCCTTCGTTTTTACTGCCTCTATTATAGCAAAAAGTGGCTTTCTAAACCACTTTTTACAGTTTATCTAAGCAATCCAGCAAATCTTGATAAGAATGGACTTCGTAAGTCGGCTGGGCTTGTGTGTGATTTTCAACGCGATGAGGATTGTACCAGATAGTGTCAAGTCCAGCATTATTACCACCTTGGATGTCGGCGGTTAGAGAGTCTCCAATCATCAGGGCTTTTTCTTTATCAAATCCAGCAATCTGCTGACCGATTTTTTCATAGAAAAGAGCATCAGGCTTTTGTGTTTGCAATTGCTCAGAGATAAAGACTTGATTGAAATAAGGTGCCAGACCAGACTGAGCCAAACGTCCTGTCTGAATGGCAGTAATCCCATTTGTTGCAGCATACAGCTCATAATCACGCTCGATGAGGCTGTCCAAGAGTTCAGGAGCACCTGAAAAAGTTTGCCCCTGCTGGGCAAGGTAAAATTGGTAACGCTGGGCTAGAAAACTACCGTCTTTTTCCTGTCCAAAATGAGCAAATAAACGAGAAAAGCGCGTGTTAACCAACTCTTGTTTACTGATTTTCTTTTGCTCCAAGTCCTTCCAGAGAGCCTTGTTCATAGGAACATAATAGTCTTTATAAGCCTGAATATCTGTAACTCCTTCTTCTTTTAGAAGTTGCGTCAAAGCCACATCCTCAGCAACATCAAAATCAAGAAGAGTGTGGTCGAGGTCGAAAAGTAGAAATTTGTAAAACAATTTGAGGTTTTCCTTTCTAGAGCATGCATAGGATAACTCCATTTAATATTTAATATTTAATTTTAAAATTTAATAGCAAAATTATACCATATGAAATAATGAACAGCTGTATATTTTTCAATTATCCAATGCCACAACTAAATTGATACTCTCCTACTGGGATTTATTTTAGATCACTATTAGGGAGATGAATTTTTGATGGGAGAGATATACTGACTGATTGTGTAATACAATCAAGGTGTTGCAACTTCAGTATCATGTGCAACAAGTCCCTTAAGTCCATCCATCAAAAGTATAATTTCAGAATCCAGATATATTCCAGAATCATATCTTGTATCTAAACCATAATGTATGGTGATTAATAACTTCACTATTTGACAATTTGTAACAATGCAAACGATTACAAAATTTATTCTAAACTTTCACTGTACAAAAAAGCCACATTGTGTGGCTTTAAATGGAGCGAAAGGGATTCGAACCCTTTGGGCTATTTGTGTTTTATAATTAATTTTAGGGATTTATTTCAAAGGTTACTCACTCCAATAAGCCCGTTTACCACCAGATTTGAAATAGAACTCTTCATTGTATTACCTCTTTCCATTGTAGCGACCGCTATAACAGTTTGAATTAAATTACATAGAAGTGAAATGTCCAAATTAATCCCAAACAAATTAAATACTACCACACACCTCAACAATCCGTTTTTGTAGATTGCTCAAGTCTATGTTCGATGATTATATTATAGCATAAAATAATATAAAAGAGAATAGTAGAATTTAACACTAATTCGTTTTTGTAGTAAATTTAGTTATATTTTTAAGTTTTATGTAGAAATCGACCTTGCTCATTCTTCTAGTATCGTTAATTTCTGATCATATATAGTTTAGGGAGTTAAATCGAGAATCTTAAGTTAATCTTTAATCAATTCTACACTAGATAGTAAAATTTGTAGAGCTACACCCATTTTTTCTCTGTCCTCACATCAAAATTAATCCACTCAACACCTCTATAGTATCTAGCTTCATGAAGGGTAAATACTCCTGATTGTCTTGATATCCTTTGTGATTTCAAATCATAATCACTTCTTACAGCAAAGAGAATTGTATCAAAAGGAGTGTTATTCATATCCAGTACTCAAATAGTGTATTATCAGCATTATCTATACAGAAGGCCTCCCTTATCGTGAGGTTCCCATCTTTATAATAAATTGCTGAATTCTAATTTAATCTTGTAGGATTTAAAATATAGACAACTTGACGTGCTACTGATAAAGTAGGAACCTAGACTTGTCCCTCCCGTCCACTTATAGACACCATTGGTAAAGAGTTCGTCATTGCTAAAAACTTCCATCAACTCTAAAACCTCTCTATGTGATTGTTCTAGGAGTCTATTAGCTTCTTCTAAGGAGGTTTTCTGGTGCTTTTTCCAAATAGCGACATTCATTTCTCCATAAGTTTTCCAAGTATAAGGTTCAGGGAGAAAAGATCTTTCGTGACCTTATTGATTAGAATGTACCCAAGTCAAAAGTAACTGATGCCATTCATAAAGATGGATCAAGACATCCCGTAGATTTTTATCCCTTTTCCAGTGAGCTTCTTTTTTCTTTGGGTCTCTTGAAAAATCAAATGGAGTCTGTAGCTCATCTTCACTTAGTTGGGAGATGAAACGATTGAGCTTTTCATAGTTTTCCTTAGAGGCCAGCATTAGCTCCTCTTTTGTTTTCGGTCTAGGAACAGAGTTCTCCCTTCATATTGTTAATTATTATTAGAAATTTTTTATCCTTTAAATCTCTATAACTTATCCTTTAATTTCTCAACAAAGAGATAGGCCGCTGGACAGGTCAAAGTATTCTTAATCGTCAAATGATTGATTTGATGGATCTTTTTGCGGTCAGTATGAGGGAATTCACGACAGGCCTTTGGACGAACATCATAAATGGAACAGAGATTATCTCCTCCTAAAAATGGGCAGGGCATAGATCTAAAAACCTTGTCCCCATCTTCATCTACCTGGAGGAATTCAGCTTCAAAAGCTGGTAATTTCATCTTAAAGTACTTAGCAATACGGGTGATGTCTGCTTCCTTGAAGTCGGGTCCCAAAGTCTTACAACAGTTAGCACAGGCGGTACAATCAATCTCCGTAAAGACTTCTTGGTGAATCTGCTGGGCTAGCTTATCTAGATTTTTTGGTGGCTTTTTCTTTAAATTGGCTAAAACTTTACGGTGTTCCTTCTGTTTTTGCAAGGCTAGCTGGTGGTAGTACTCAATATCAATTTCTTTAGACATGGTTTCTCTCTTATTCTATTTGTTTCCCCCTATTATATCATGCCTCTGTTCCATTGAAAAGTGGAGTTTATTAGACTATACTTTCCCAAAAATGCATCAAAAAACCTTGCAACTAGGTTACAAGGTTAATGACATTAATCAAAATTAACGTATTCTTTTTGAAGTTCAAGAACTTCTTCCATTGTTGAACACTCTGTAAGGGCACGGTTAGCGTACTCTTCCATCTTAGCAGTATCCAATTTCTTCATCAAGCTACGTGTACGAAGGACAGATGTTGCTGACATAGAGAATTCATCCAAGCCCATTCCGACAAGAAGTGGAACAGCTTTTTGGTCACCAGCCATCTCACCACACATACCAGCCCATTTACCTTCAGCGTGAGCTGCCTTGATAACGTTGTTAATCAAGCGAAGGATTGATGGGTTATATGGTTGGTAAAGGTATGAAACTTGCTCGTTCATACGGTCTGCTGCCATTGAGTATTGGATCAAGTCGTTTGTACCAATTGAGAAGAAGTCAACTTCTTTAGCAAATTGGTCTGCAAGCATCGCTGCTGCAGGGATTTCAATCATGATACCAACTTGGATATCATCCGCAACTGCAACACCTTCAGCAAGAAGGTTTGCTTTTTCTTCGTCAAAGACTGCTTTAGCTGCACGGAACTCTTTCAAAAGGGCAACCATTGGGAACATGATACGCAATTGACCATGAACAGAAGCACGAAGAAGGGCACGGATTTGTGTACGGAACATTGCATCTCCAGTTTCAGAAATAGAGATACGAAGGGCACGGAATCCAAGGAATGGGTTCATTTCATGTGGCATATCGAAGTAAGGAAGTTCCTTATCACCACCGATATCCATTGTACGAACAACTACTGGTTTACCATTCATTCCCTCAAGAACAGCCTTGTATGCTTCATACTGCTCGTCTTCTGTTGGGAAATCTTGAGAATCCATGTACAAGAACTCTGTACGGTAAAGTCCAACAGCTTCAGCACCGTTGCTGTTAACACCTTCAACGTCTTTTGGAGTACCGATGTTAGCAGCCAACTCGAAGTGTTTACCGTCAGCAGTCACTGTTTGAGCATCTTTCAAAAGTGCCCATTCAGCTTTTTGTTTAGCATAAGCTTCACCAGCTGCTTTAAATTCTGCCGCTTGTTCATCTGTTGGGTTGATAATCACTTCACCAGTAATTCCGTTAACGGCAAGGATATCACCGTCTTTCACTACTTCAGTGATGTTATTTGTTCCCAATACAGCTGCAATTTCAAGTGTACGTGCCATGATAGCTGAGTGACTTGTACGTCCACCGATGTTTGTTACAAAAGCTTTTACAAAGTTTTTATCCAATTGAGCTGTATCAGATGGTGTCAAGTCATGTGCAATCACAATTACTTCTTCATTGATTGAAGCTGGGTTTGGCAATTTCTTACCAAGAAGGTTTGCCAATACACGTTTTGTCACGTCGCGGATATCCGCTGCACGTTCTTGCATGTATGGGTTGTCTTCCATACCTTCAAAGATAGTGATGAACATGTCAGTCACTTCTTTAAGACCTGCTTCTGCATTGACTTTCTTAGCACGGATTGTTTCTTTAATCTGACCAATCAATTCTGGGTCAGCAAGAACCATCAAATGAGCGTCAAAAACTTGAGCCGCTTCTTCACCTAGCGTACCTACAGCTTTCTCGCGGATAAGAGAAAGCTCGTTTTGAGAAGCTTCAAGAGCTACATCCAAACGAGCCTCTTCTGCGTTTGTATCTTCGACTGAAACAGTCTCGAATGACAAATCCGGTTGAACGAGTAGATATGCTTTTGCAACTGCAACACCGTCAGATGCTGCGATTCCTTTAAGCATTTCTGTCATTTTCCTTATGCCAATCCTTCTTTTTCCATTGTTTCTGAGATTGCAGCGATAGCGTCATCTGCATCTGCACCTTCAGCTGAGATAGTTACGTCAGCACCTTGGCCAACACCAAGACTCATAACACCCATAATTGATTTAAGGTTAACTGATTTACCTTTGTACTCAAGAGTGATATCTGAAGCAAATTTGCTAGCAGTTTGTACCAACAATGTTGCTGGACGTGCGTGAATACCTGTTTCTGCCACTACGTGGAAATCTTTAGAAGCCATAGTTTGACTCTCCTTTTGTTCTTTCTTTTTTGAGTTATATGTGATAACCCTTACAATTTGGTATTATACCATCTTCTAGGATTTTTTTCAAGCATTTTATGGGATTTATTCGATTTCCTTTCAGATAACTTGCTGAAAATCTTCTATCCTAGATAACAAAACACAGGATATAGTTTCTTTAAAAACAGTTTATAGGATAATCATTGCTATTCCACAAAGCAAACACTATATATTGTGTTTTGGTGTGTTTGACAGAAAAATAGACCACTATATTTAGTTTCAAATCATTGACAAAATTTTATTTTCTGATATACTAGGATAGAATTAAATTTTAAAGAGGAGTTACACAATGGTAACCGTTTATTCTAAAAACAACTGTGTCCAATGTAAAATGACCAAGCGTTTCTTGGACAGTAATAATGTCGCTTATCGTGAAATCAATCTTGATGAGCAACCTGAGTACATCGATCAAGTTAAAGAGCTCGGTTTCAGCGCAGCTCCTGTTATCCAAACACCAACTGAAGTCTTTTCAGGTTTCCAACCAGGAAAATTGAAACAATTAGCATAATCTTAGTACATCATCCAGAAGAAACTGCTTCTAGGGCTAACTTAGAAGCCTTTCTTTTGTAATTAGATAAGGGAAATTTTATGGGATTAAAACATCTTGAGGACGTGACTTACTTCCGTCTTAATAACGAAATCAACCGTCCTGTTAATGGACAAATCATGCTTCACAAAGATAAGGAAGCCTTGGATTCCTTCTTTAAAGAAAATGTAGTTCCAAACACTATGGTTTTTGATTCAATCAAGGATAAAATCAACTACCTCATTGAACACAACTACATCGAAACAGCCTTTATCAAGAAATACCGTGCAGAATTTTTGGAAGAATTGCATCAATTTATCAAAGAACAAAACTTCCAATTCAAGTCTTTCATGGCTGCCTATAAATTTTACAATCAATATGCTTTGAAAACTAACGACGGTGAATATTATCTTGAAAGCATGGAAGACCGTGTCTTCTTTAACGCCCTTTATTTTGCTGATGGGAATGAAGCTATTGCCATCGATATTGCCAATGAAATCATCCACCAACGCTACCAACCTGCTACTCCTTCCTTCTTGAATGCTGGACGTGCTCGCCGTGGGGAGTTAGTATCTTGCTTCCTGATTCAAGTAACTGATGATATGAACTCTATCGGACGTTCTATCAACTCGGCTCTTCAACTTTCACGTATCGGTGGCGGTGTGGGAATTACCCTCAGCAATCTTCGTGAAGCTGGTGCACCTATCAAAGGATACGAAGGAGCCGCTTCTGGTGTCGTACCAGTCATGAAACTCTTCGAAGACAGTTTCTCTTACTCCAACCAATTGGGTCAACGTCAAGGTGCTGGGGTTGTTTACCTTAATGTCTTTCACCCAGATATTATCGCCTTCCTTTCGACTAAGAAAGAAAATGCCGATGAAAAAGTTCGTGTCAAGACTCTATCACTTGGTGTTGTAGTACCAGATAAATTCTACGAATTAGCACGTAAAAATGAAGAAATGTACCTCTTCAGTCCTTACTCAGTAGAGCTTGAATACGGTGTGCCATTCAACTACATCGACATCACTGAAAAATACGATGAACTAGTCGCAAATCCAAATATCCGCAAGACAAAAATCAAGGCGCGTGATTTGGAAACTGAAATCTCTAAATTGCAACAAGAGTCTGGCTATCCTTATGTAGTCAACATCGATACGGCCAACCGTGCAAATCCTGTTGATGGAAAGATTATTATGAGTAACTTGTGTTCTGAGATTCTTCAAGTTCAAGAACCAAGCTTGATCAACGATGCTCAAGAATTTCTTCAAATGGGAACGGACGTTTCATGTAACCTTGGTTCAACCAACGTGGTTAACATGATGACTTCACCTGATTTTGGTCGTTCTATCCGTGCTATGGTTCGTGCCCTTACTTTCGTTACAGATAGTTCACACATCGTAGCTGTACCTACGATTGATCATGGAAATAGCCAAGCTCACACCTTTGGTCTTGGTGCCATGGGACTTCACAGCTACCTTGCGCAACAACTGATTGAATATGGATCTCCTGAGTCTGTTGAGTTTACAAGCATCTACTTTATGCTTATGAACTACTGGACCTTGGTAGAGTCAAACAATATCGCGCGTGAACGTGGTATCACCTTCCACAATTTTGAAAAATCAGACTATGCTAAGGGAAGCTACTTTGACAAGTATGTGACTGGCGAGTTTGTTCCAAAATCAAACCGTGTTAAAGAACTTTTCAAAGATGTCTTTATCCCAAGTGCTGCTGACTGGGCTGAACTTCGTGACAAGGTTCAAGCAGATGGACTTTACCACCAAAACCGTCTAGCTGTTGCTCCAAATGGTTCTATTAGCTATATCAACGACGTTTCTGCTTCTATCCACCCGATTACGCAACGTATCGAAGAACGTCAAGAAAAGAAAATCGGTAAAATCTATTATCCAGCTGCAGGATTATCAACAGAAACGATTCCTTACTACACTTCTGCTTACGACATGGATATGCGTAAGGTGATTGATGTCTATGCTGCTGCAACTGAGCACGTGGACCAAGGTCTCTCACTTACTCTCTTTATGCGTAGTGACATTCCAAAAGGACTTTACGAATGGAAGAAGGAAAACAAACAAACGACACGTGACTTGTCTATCCTTCGTAACTATGCCTTTAACAAGGGTATCAAGTCTATCTACTACGTCCGTACCTTTACAGATGACGGTGGGGAAGTTGGTGCTAACCAATGTGAAAGCTGTGTGATTTAATCTTTGCTTAAGAAAACTACATTTTCTCAGATAAGTATTCATTCACCGTGCTAAACTAAACTGGAATAAGCATCTATACTATGGAAAAACAAAAAAGTCGAGCTTCCGACTTTTTGTGCGAAACTACTCTAGGATTATGGTAAAATAGAAATAATTGTGAGTTCGCAATACTAAACACAGAAAGAGATTTTAAATGGAAACTTACTACAAAGCCATTAACTGGAATACCATCGAAGATGTCATCGACAAATCAACTTGGGAAAAACTGACGGAGCAATTCTGGCTTGATACACGTATTCCCTTGTCAAATGACTTGGATGACTGGAGAAAGCTATCAAACGTAGAAAAAGACTTGGTAGGAAAAGTCTTTGGTGGTTTGACACTTTTGGATACTATGCAATCTGAGACTGGGGTTCAAGCCCTTCGCGCAGATATCCGTACACCACATGAAGAAGCTGTTTTCAATAACATCCAATTTATGGAATCTGTCCACGCTAAATCTTATTCATCAATCTTTTCTACCTTGAATACCAAAGCTGAGATTGAAGAAATTTTCGAATGGACCAATACCAATCCTTACCTACAAAATAAGGCTGAGATTATCAACGAAATCTACCTAAACGGTAGCCCACTTGAAAAGAAAGTTGCCAGTGTCTTCCTTGAAACCTTCCTCTTCTACTCAGGTTTCTTCACTCCCCTCTACTATCTTGGGAACAACAAGCTAGCCAATGTTGCGGAAATCATCAAATTGATTATTCGTGATGAGTCTGTTCACGGAACCTACATCGGTTATAAATTCCAACTTGGTTTCAATGAATTACCTGAAGAAGAGCAAGAAAAACTCAAGGATTGGATGTACGATCTACTCTATACTCTTTATGAAAATGAAGAAGGCTATACAGAAAGCCTCTATGACGGTGTTGGTTGGACGGAAGAAGTTAAAACCTTCCTTCGCTACAATGCTAACAAGGCTCTCATGAACCTGGGACAAGATCCACTCTTCCCAGATTCAGCTGATGATGTCAACCCAATCGTTATGAACGGTATTTCAACAGGAACTTCCAACCACGACTTCTTCTCTCAAGTCGGAAATGGTTACCTCCTTGGTGAAGTTGAAGCCATGCAAGACGATGATTACAACTACGGTTTAGACTAATGTTATCTATTTTATAAGCAATAACAAATATCATGGTTTGTTTAAAACAACCATGATATTTTTGTTTTTGTTTTCTTTTGTTTTTTAAATTGATTGATTGAATACTTTATGATAAAATAGTAATAGAAATAGAGGTGATAAGGATGTTAAAGCAGGAAAAACTAGATAATATTCTAGAAACGGTAAATACAAAGGGAACTATTACTGTAAAAGAAATCATGACTCGCTTGGATGTATCAGATATGACTGCTAGACGCTACTTGCAAGAGTTAGCAGACAAGGATTTACTTGTTCGGGTGCACGGAGGAGCTGAAAAAATTCGCACAGGTTCTATTTTAAACAATGAACGTTCCAATATTGAAAAACAAAGCTTACAAATCGCAGAAAAACAAGAAATTAGCCGTTTTGCAGGCCATTTGATTGATGAAGGGGAAACTATTTTTATCGGACCTGGTACGACCTTAGAATCTTTTGCCCGTGAACTTCCAATTGATAATATTCGTGTTGTAACAAACAGTTTACCAGTCTTTCTCATCTTAAACGAACGAAAACTAACAGATTTGATTTTAATCGGTGGAAACTATCGCTCTATCACTGGAGCCTTTGTGGGAACACTAACCTTGCAAAACTTAGCCAATCTTCAATTTTCTAAAGCCTTCGTTAGCTGTAATGGTATTAAGGACAATGCGATTGCGACCTTTAGTGAAGAGGAAGGTGAATCTCAACGCATCGCCCTCAATAATTCCAATAAAAAATACTTACTAGCTGACAATAGTAA
>CAKQBM010000018.1 GCA_934216185.1 uncultured Streptococcus sp.
AATCCCCATTTTGAAAAGGAAAAAGAGGCTAGTTTCCAAGCTAACCTCTCTGACTTTTATGATGCTTTAATTGCCAAAAATCGGCAAAATCGCAAATAGGATAAATAGATTAATCCAAAGAGAAAAACAGCAGATCAATCCAAAAACAAAGAGACTGACTTTCTTGGACAGCAAGGCCATCAAAATAGACAGAATACCAAAAACTAGCAAGACTTTCTGTATGCTGAAGAGGTCAATCTTTCCCCCCAGAATCGGACTGCCCCAAGGAAGAAAGAAGAAAGCAATCCAGATCAACAGAACTAAACCAATATAGACCTTAGAATAGCGTGTAATAAATGATTTTAGATGTGCCATAAGCCACTTCCTATCAATAAAAACCATATAAGTCAATGCCTTCCACCATTTGACTTCCCTAGTTCTCGTCTCAAGCGAAGCATTTTTTTGAAACAGGAATAAGTTAACCAATTCAGACCAATAGCTAGCAGAATAAAAAGAAACCAAATGCCCCATAACTTGATATCTGTCAAATTTCTCAAGACGATATTGAAAAACAGAACTGAAATAACTATCCAAGCAAGGCTAAAAAGAGCATAGAGGGGGATGTAAAACCAGTAAAAATAGTAAAAAATTGGGAAAAATTTACTATCTCTATTGGCCTTTTCAATCCAGCTGAAAAAGTAAAACCAGGGAAATAAGATTATCAATTTATACTCTTCGAAAATCAAATTCAAACCACGTCAGCGTCGCCTTGCCGTACTCCAGTACAGTCTGCGGCTTGCTTCCTAGTTTGCTCTTTGATTTTCATTGAGTGTTAAACAAATGTTTCATCACTAGCCCCTCTTTATTTGACAGCGCTTTCTTTACCTTCATTCTATCAAAAAAATCTGGAAATGTCATTCCAGATTCTGCTTTTTTATTTACGTTTTCTTGCGATGAGATGGATTGGTGTTCCTTCAAAGACAAAGGCCTTGCGGATTTGATTTTCCAAGAAACGCAGGTAAGAAAAGTGCATGAGTTCTTCTTCGTTGACAAAGATGACAAAGGTTGGTGGTTTGGTTGCCACTTGGGTCGCATAGAAAATCTTAAGACGTTTCCCTTTGTCTGTTGGTGTTGGGTTGATTGCAATGGCATCCATGATGACATCGTTCAAGACAGCTGATGGAATACGTGTATTTTGACTTTCGCTGATTTGCTTGATCATCTCAGGAAGTTTGTGGAGACGTTGCTTGGTCAAGGCTGATACAAAGATAATCGGTGCGTAAGGCAGGTATTGGAACTGCTCACGGATATCTTCTTCCCAGTTTTTCATAGTGTGGTTGTCTTTTTCAAGTGTATCCCACTTGTTGACCACGATAATCATCCCTTTACCAGCTTCATGGGCAAATCCTGCGATACGTTTATCGTATTCACGAATGCCTTCTTCCGCATTGATGACCATCAAGACCACATCTGAACGGTCAATAGCACGCATGGCACGCATAACAGAGTATTTCTCGGTATTTTCATAAACCTTACCAGACTTACGCATACCAGCCGTATCAATCATGGTAAACTCTTGACCATCTGTATCTGTAAAGTGGGTATCAATAGCGTCACGAGTTGTTCCAGCAACGGGACTAGCAATGACACGGTCTTCTCCCAAGATAGCATTGATCAAGCTTGATTTTCCAACGTTGGGACGACCAATCAAGCTAAACTTAATGACATCTGGGTTTTCTTCTTCATATTCATTTGGAAGATTTTCTACGATGGCATCTAGCACATCCCCTGTACCGATACCATGGACAGATGAGATAGGCAGTGGTTCACCCAAACCGAGGGCATAGAAATCATAGATATCATTTCTCATCTCAGGGTTGTCCACCTTGTTGACTGCGAGGATAACTGGTTTGTGGGTCTTATAAAGCTTACGGGCTACGTATTCGTCCGCATCGGTAATTCCTTCCTTACCAGATACCACAAAGACGATAACATCGGCTTCTTCCATGGCAATTTCTGCCTGGTGCTTGATTTGTTCCATGAAAGGAGCATCGACATCATCGATTCCTCCTGTATCAATCATGCTAAAGGAACGATTGAGCCACTCACCCGTTGCATAGATACGGTCACGTGTCACTCCTTCAACATCCTCTACAATGGAGATTCGCTCACCAGCGATCCGATTAAATAGGGTTGATTTTCCAACATTGGGACGTCCTACAATGGCAATAGTTGGTAGGGCCATAATTTCTCACTTTCTACAATAACTTCTTCTGTTCAAGATTTTTTCTAGTTGAGCTTGGTTCTGCTTGACCAAACTGTTCTGCTAGCCGCTGACTCCAGCTTGTGGTCGCACGTGCTCCAGCATAGTCCGCCTGTACACGGTCATAAGCTTCGATTGCCTCAGTTGACTGTTCTTGGTATTCTTCTTCAAACACCACTTGATTCAATGGCAAGCGAGGTTTGACTTCATGTTCTTCATTTGGTATTCCTAGTGCCATCCCAAAGACAGGATAGGTGTAGTCAGGCAGGTTAAAGAGCTCTGCCACTTCTTCTGACTTGTATCGAACTAAACCGATAATCACACCACCATAGCCCAAGCTTTCAGCTGCCAGCAGGGCATTTTGACCAGCAAGAGCCGCATCGACCGAACTAATCAAGAGACCTTCCACACCTTGAGGTTGGAAGGTATCCGTATGAAGTCGGGCTCCCTTTTCTGCTCGGTTCAAGTCTCCGACAAAGAGAAGGAAAACAGCAGACTGGCGAATAGCTTCTTGAAGCACCAATTCATACAAGGCATCTTTCTTCTCTTGACTTCGTACCACAATCACAGAGTAGGATTGGAAATTCTTCCAAGACGAGGCCATTTGAGCTGCTGTCAGGATATCAGTCAAGTCTTCCTGAGGAAGAGCTTGCTCTTTAAACCTGCGCACTGAAGTATGAGCCTTCATCAGTTTAATCGTTTCTGTCATCGACGGTTTACTCCTTCTAAACGAGTCTCCTCCGCCAAATAACGGATGCGTTCCATGACCCGTCTGGCTTCCCAGGTTTCGTCATTTCCATGTTTCCCTTTAGCAAAATGCTGCTCCAATTCTTCAAAGTTGAAGTTGGAGGTGAAAAAGGTCGGTAAATTTTCCTGCATCCGATATTGAAGAATGACTTGCAGGATTTCATCACGTACCCAAGCTGTTGATTGCTCGGCACCAATATCATCTAAAATCAGGACTTCAGACAGTTTAATCTCATCTACCAAGGTCTTGACATTACCATCACCGATAGCATTTTTGACATCAATGACAAAGCTAGGATAGTGGAGGAGAGTGGATGAAACACCACGTTTTTCTGATAAATCATGGGCTAGGGCAGCCACCATGAAACTTTTACCCACACCAAAGTCTCCATATAAGTAAAGACCTTTTCGAATAGCTGGATATTGCTCCACGAAGGCTAATAGCTTTTCAAAAACTGGCAAGCGCCCCAAATCATCCAAGTCTACTTGAGCCAAACTAGCTTTCTTGAGAGTGGCCGGCAGATTGATTAACTTGAGACGATTCTTAATAGCCGCTTCTTTTTCAGCCGCGATTAGTTCAGGAGTTTCTTCATATGAAACGTCCGCATAGCCATGATTCATAACCAAAATCGGCTTGTAGCCTTTGGCAATATAATCCGTATCACCACGGAGAAATTTGTCACGCTCGGTGATATACTGATTAAACTTGGAGATACTGCGATTTAATTCCTCTGGAGTCAAGGATTCTTGCTGGATAAAGGCCGCAACATCAGGGTCCTGCATGATCTTCTGGACCAAATCTTGATAATGAAAACGGCTAGGTTGACGTTTGAGTACGTCTCCGACACTTTCCATCTAATCTCCTCCTTTTTCTAATCGAGCTAATAGTTCTTGTTTCTTACGTTCTAGTTCCAGACGAGTTTCCTCGCTGGTTTCATTTTTATAATCTGGATTGCTCCACTTGGGTACATTGGACTTGGCAGGACTAGGGTTACTGCTTTTTTGAGCCTGATTCTTCTGTCCTCGCTCACGGATTCGCAAGACTGCCTCTTCTGCCGAATGAATCTTTTGATAGGCATAGTCATTAGCTACCTTCATGGCATATTTCTCATTGATGTTTGCCGAGTCCACCTTATTAAAGGTTAATAAGAGAATAATATTGATGACTTCGTCCAGCAAGCCCAAGCCAGCCATCTGTTGCAAAAGTTCTCTTTCTGTTTGGGTAATGGTCCCCTTGCGTGTTTGCTTGATTTCTGCCAAAAACTGCAAGGCCGTTTTACTTTTGGCTTCCTTGATAATGGTTGCTTCCTTAGGACTAAAGTCAGAGGAAACAGGTTTTTGAGCGATTTTTTCCTGCATGCGTTTGGTTGAAATGACTTGGGAAACAGCTGTTGACTTGGCCAATTGATAAGTTTCAAACCAAGTCCATTTCTTTTCCTCGGCAATGGCAAAAAGGTTTAAGACATCGGACTGCTCATCCGCAAAGCGAAGCCCATCTCGAGCCATAAGCTGGCGAAAATGGTCCAAATCAAAATCGTTGGCCACTTTCTTCTTGAGACCAAGGTCTTCTTGACTTCCCAGCTCTGCCAAATCTGGAAAGACTTGATTGAGCGAGACAGATATTTCTTCTCCCTCAGCACTTTCCGCTTTCAAATCCTCCACAGCTGCATCACCAATCTTCTTCTCTAGAAGTCTGCGATAAACAGGATGCTCCAAGAAGTCTTGACTAGATAAAGGAGCCTGAATGGCTAGCTGATAAACATCCCCCTTTTGATAGAGGGTTAAGAGATTGAAAGCAGATAGGATTTTCAGGGATTTTATCAGTCTATCCATCCCAAAGTTGAGATGGTTGAGAATGCTTGAAAAAAGGTATTCCTTTCTGCCATTATCCCAAAAACTGATGGTATAAAGATAAAGGCTCAGTGCCTCCTGACCGATAATCGGGAGGTAGCACTGTACCAGAGATGAGGTATCTTGCGACACCCGATTATTCTTTAGATAAGAAAAACGGTCAATTGGCTTCATTTATCTTTCCTTTTTCTTTTTAGAGGACTGGGTGATTTGTTGGAGCAGGCTCTCTAACTCACTCACATCCTTAAAACTACGATAGACACTAGCAAAACGTACGTAGGTAATCTCATCCAATTCAGCCAACTCCTCCATGACCAGTGAACCAATGTCCTCACTTTGAATTTCATTTTCATTTCGACCACGGAGTTTCTGTTCGATACGATTGACTACCATGTTGATTTCATCACTTGACACAGGACGTTTCTGGGCTGAGCGGATAATCCCATTAAAGATTTTATCTCTTGAGAACTGCTCCCGTGTGCCATCTTTTTTAACAACCACTAAGGTTCTTTCTTCTACCCGTTCGTAGGTTGTAAAACGGTGCTGGCATTCGTCACACTCACGTCTTCTACGAATGGTGTTCCCTTCTTCTGCTTGGCGACTATCAATAACACTTGACTTGGTAGCCCCACATTTTGGACAACGCATCCTTTCCCTCCTTATCGTTTTCTTTTCATTATACCATTTTTTAAACGATTCCCAAAACAATTCTTCTTTTTGCTTGACAAGTTTTTTGTTTTGTTGTATTATTTAATTAAGACAAAGATGTAGAAGAAAGGAGACCAAGATGTCCTGGACATTTGACAACAAAAAACCCATCTATTTACAGATTATGGAGAAAATCAAGCTTCAGATTGTTTCCCATACACTGGAACCCAATCAACAGCTTCCGACCGTGCGAGAGCTGGCTAGCGAGGCGGGTGTCAATCCCAACACCATCCAAAGAGCCTTGTCAGACCTTGAACGAGAAGGATTTGTCTACAGCAAGCGAACAACTGGACGATTTGTGACTGAGGATAAGGAGCTAATCGCCCAATCACGCAAACAATTATCGGAAGAAGAATTGGAACACTTCGTTTCCTCCATGACCCATTTTGGCTATGAAAAAGAAGAACTACCAGGCGTAGTCGGCGATTATATTAAAGGAGTTTAAGCCTATGTCATTACTAGCATTTGAAAATGTATCCAAATCTTATGGAGCAATACCAGCCCTCGAAAATGTTTCCCTTAACATCCCAGCTGGAAAAATTGTCGGACTCCTTGGCCCAAACGGCTCAGGGAAAACAACATTGATTAAACTAATCAATGGCCTCTTACAACCAGATCAAGGACGTGTCCTCATCAACGATATGGACCCAAGCCCAGCAACCAAGGCCATCGTAGCTTATTTGCCGGATACGACCTATCTCAATGAGCAAATGAAGGTCAAAGAAGCCCTAACCTACTTCAAGACCTTCTATAAAGATTTCAATCTTGAACGCGCCCATCATCTACTTGCAGACCTGGGCATTGATGAAAATAGTCGTCTCAAGAAACTATCAAAAGGGAACAAAGAAAAGGTACAACTGATTTTGGTTATGAGCCGTGATGCTCGTCTCTACGTTTTAGACGAACCCATTGGTGGGGTGGACCCAGCAGCCCGTGAGTATATCCTCAATACCATTATCAACAACTACTCCCCAACTTCTACCGTTTTGATTTCTACTCACTTGATTTCTGATATCGAGCCAATCTTGGATGAAATTGTCTTCCTCAAAGATGGAAAAGTCGTCCGTCAAGGAAATGTAGATGATATTCGCTATGAGTCTGGTGAATCCATTGACCAGCTCTTCCGTCAGGAATTTAAGGCCTAAGCAAAGGAGATTATTATGTTTTGGAATTTAGTTCGCTACGAATTTAAAAATGTTAACAAGTGGTATTTAGCTCTCTACGCAGCCGTGCTCATCCTTTCCGTCCCCCTGGGAATGCAAGGACACTACTATTCTTATATATCTTTCAAAGATAGCCAACCTTTCCTATTTATCTTTCTGGCTCTCGTCTTTGGCGGCTTGATAATTACACTTTGGATTTCAACCATTTTCTTGATTATCAAACGCTTCAAAGGTAGTGTCTATGACCGCCAAGGCTATCTGACTTTGACCTTGCCAGTTTCTGAGCACTATATCATCACAGCTAAATTAGTCGGAGCCTTCATCTGGTCTATACTTAGCTCGGCTGTACTGGCTCTAAGTGCTTTTCTTATTGTGACTATAACGGTTCCAGATTGGATGTCACATTATGACTGGTTCCCACTTGTAGGAACATACCTTCCTCAACTCTCTCTTGTGGGGTTATCCTTCCTACTAAATACTATTTCTGGAATCCTCTGCATTTACTTAGCCATTTCCATTGGACAACTGTTCAATGAATACCGTACCGCACTTGCTGTTGCAGCCTACATTGGTATCCAAATCGTCATAGGATTTATTGGAGTTTTCTTCAATACCAGTACTAACTTCTATGTCAATTCACTTGTAGGACTTAATGATAATTTCTATATGGGAGCAAGCGTAGGCATTGTTGAAGAACTCATTTTCATAGCTATCTTTTATCTCGGAACCTACTATATTTTGAGAAACAAGGTTAATTTGCAATAGTTTTAAAGTCTAGCGACAATAACTCGCTAGACTTTTTTCGTTCTCAGGACTTACATTTTTATATGAAGTATTTAATAAAAAGGAGTATAATGACTTTAAAACTAATTACATGTATATCGATAAGGAGGGCAACTCTTTATGCTGAGAAGATTTGTTACCAAGAAGCACCTCGTACTTTACTTCTTTTCTATTGTCATTACTTGGCTGGAAGCGATTATCACGCCAGCCCTTGTTCAAAATATTGTTGCCAGTTTTACCAATCAAGAACTAGGCCTTCTTTGGAAAGTTTTGATTTTGGGAATCCTTGGAAACCTCATCCTCTTACTAGGCTTGGCTGGGAAACGCTATTACTATGCCCGTTTAATTGCTGATTTCAAATATGGAATCAAGAGTGCTATTTTCAAGCGATTTTTAAACAGTTATGAGATCGATGAAAAGGATATTTTGTCCAACCTAGAAAAAGACGTCAAGCAACTAGAAGAAAGCTATATCGAACCAACGGTTATCATCATTTCTTCTCTTGGTTTCACAACTGTGTCCATTCTCTATGCCTTATGGACCAATTTTTACCTGGGCTTGATTTTCATCCTCTTCTACTCCTTTCCTGTCCTCTGCAGTGCTATCGGATCAAAGCGTTTGGATTCACTTTCTGAAAAGCGGTCCACTGTTAACCAGAGCTACTTAGCAAGCCTAACAAATTTTATTAGTGGTAGCCAACAAATTCGCCATTATCAGGGGCAAGACTACTTTTTTGCTCGCTATCAAAAGCAATTACAAACCAGTCTAGATACCGAAATCAACTATGAAAAACAACGCACTTTAAACAGTCTCCTGATCAATAGCATCGATGCCTTTTGTTCTGTCACACCAATCGTCATCGGTGGCTTTATGACCTACTATAATTATTTAGATGCAGCAAGTTTTGTGGCCATCTATCTGGTTTCCCATAATATCGGCTATCAATTTCAAGAGTTGGCCTACTTTACCAACACCCGAAAAGCGACTCGAACTCTTCTCAACAAATACCAAAAACTTTTGGACCAGTCTGACTTCATCTCGCCTAGAAGCATAGAAAATATTTTCCCTATCCAACTTGACACCATCTCCCTTGAAAAAGAGGGAAATAGTCTCTTATCTCCGATTTCCATGCACATCAAGCAAGGAGAAAAAATTGCCATTATCGGGGAAAGTGGCTCTGGTAAAACAACCCTGCTCAATATCATTCATGGAGAAGAGACACCAACAAGTGGACAGATTAGCTTTGCTGGTCAGAACTTGTCACGTCAAGAAATCACAAGCTTTAGTTCCTATATACTCCAAGATAGCCATTACTTTGACACGCTCTCTCTGGAAGATAATATCCTTCTGGGACTGGATAAAAATAAAGAGACTTTAAATCATATCCTCAAAAAAACAGGATTAGAACATTTGAAAAATCGAACGCTCAGCAATGATAGTCTGTCTGGTGGCGAGAAACAACGCCTAGAAATCGCTCGCGCCCTCTACCATGATAGCCAACTCATTTTAGCAGATGAGATTAAGGCCAATCTTGACTTGGAAAATAGCAGAAAGATTAGTGACTTGCTCTTCTCCCTACCACAAACAGTCATTGAAGTCATTCACCACTACACGGAAGAAGACTTAAAACACTACGAACAAGTCATTCATTTAAGCAAAGAAAAGTAATAGTCTATAACATACGATTTGAAAAGGAGGCTAGGCAAAAACTCAATTTCAGGAGAAAATGAATTAATATTACCACAATAAAATGCATAATATCAAGTTTTTGCACACCTGATATTATGCATTTTTCTGATTTTAAAGACTTTTTACCCAGTCTATTCTTACTAATCTATTTCTTAATACTCAATGAAAATCAAAGAGCAAACTAGGAAACTAGCCGCAGGCTGCTCAAAGCACTGCTTTAAGGTTGTAGATGAAACTGACGAAGTCAGCTCAAAACAGTGTTTTGAGGTTGTGGATAGAACTGACGAAGTCAGCAACCATACCTACGGTAAGGCGACGCTGACGCGGTTTGAAGAGATTTTCGAAGAGTATAAACTCAATAAAGTTATACTTTTCCTTACTCACTGTCACATGATTGAAGAGTGATAACTTCTGTTGGAAAATCGACTAAATCATCATCATGACTAATCAAAATCACTAACTTTTCTTTTGCTAACAAGTCGGACAGGATTTGCACGACTTTTTTCTTGTTTTGTGAATCTAAAAAATTACTTGGCTCATCAAAAATATAAACATCTTTCTCCACCGCTACTGCTTCTTGCAACTGCAACAATTTTAGTTGTCCCATGGATGCACCTTGACTCAATTCATTTTTATAAAATCGACTCGCAATAGGTTCTGCAGGGCAGTATGAAAAATTCGAATTCTTTCTATAATTAGGTAAGTAAATCTCACCATGATAATTCATGCTGTAACCTACTATCGCTAAAATCAGTCGCGTCTTACCAACACCATTTTCTCCAACAATACGATAAATATGTCCTTTTTCTAAACGAGTTGTTAGTGGCTCATGCAGTTCTTCACCATCTCTCCCCAAGCTAACATACTTTTCTAAGACTATCTCTAAAATTGGAATAGACTCATACGAAATCTGAACAGGTTCCAAAAAATTGATAAAATTTTCGATAATTTTCTTACTTCCCGAGTACTCCTTATAAACATCAAGGAAGTATTCAATAGGTGTCCAAAATTGTGAAATATATAGTTGGATAGCCATTAGATCACCAATCGTAATCCAACCTTTATAAGTCTGATAACCTGATATAATCGTCGTCATCATAATCATAAAATTCAAAAATGCATAGGAAAGAAAATTTTCAAATAAAGAAGTCATTCTCACTTCCTTATTTTTACATGAAATATATTTTTTCACCAAGGGAGAGAAATCAATCAAGCTAGAATGAGCTGAAAATCGCATACTAGGCATGAGTTTATAGCTATCCACTAGATAATCGCGTATATCCTTCATACAATTCACTGTATCGGAACCAAGCTTAGATAGTCGTCCACTATATTTCTGCGAAATAAAGATAAATACAGGTATCAAAATACCTATCATCACAGCAATAGTAGGAGAAATACTCCATAAAATCCCTATAATCACAAGTGCTCGTATCAAGTACAGGAGAAGAGCAACAGGATATTCGTTAAAAAATCGTTTTAACAGCTCATAGGTCTGCCCTAATTCTTGTGTAATGGTAGCTTCAGACAATTCTGTCTCTACCATATCATAGAGCTGGATATTTTCAGCAGTTTTTTGGCAAATATTCTGCCAAACATGCGATTCTGATTCTCCTTGAAGCACATCACAAAAATAATATAAAACTTGAATAAACAGAGAAATTCCTACATAAAGCACCCCGTAAACAATCATAGCATGAACTTTCTGAGATAGAATATGGTCAATAAATAACTTACTAATATAAGGAATAGCTACGGTTAGTATAGTAACAAGGGTATTCAAAATAAAGCTTTTTAGAAATAGCACTTTATTGTTATAGGATAACAATCTTTTCATCTGCATGCCTCCATAGTTAAATTTTTATCAACATATATTTTATGAACAGATATATGTTGGATAGTCCCTTCAACATCCTCCTTTGTCAATAATCCTAATTCATCTAAAAATACAATCTTGTGAAACCACTCTAAATAGTCAAACTGACAATCGCGTTCCATCTTCCCATTATTTACAAATGTATTAAATGGGCAACCTCCATAACAAAATTCATAATAAGCACAATCTTTATAAGGGCACATGCTTCCCAGACCTGTTAATTCATTAGTAACTTGACCAATACTTCCCAACTGATAGTTTTCATTCCCTACTAATGAATAACATTTATATAAGTTACCGTTGGCATGAATTGTAAGAGAATCTTGATTTTTGAACATACAGTACCCTCCTATTTTTAAATCATGATAATACGGTATATTTTCCTTTGATAAAAACAGCAATAAATCTAGACAAATCTTCTTTTTAGTTTCACTATCAATATATAGAATTGAATCGTTAGGTACAGCTACAAAATCAAAATAAAGATTAAAATTTTCAAATTCTGTATACTTTTTTAAATCTAAAAATAATTTCTGGATAGATATATAATTTCTTTTAGATATGTTAACTCTAGCCTGAATGGATAAATTTTTATACTTTTCCAGCATAACTGACAAGTTATTTATGATTCTATGATAAGTTCCTTTCCCTAATCGATTACATCTTTCTAGGTTATGATAGTGCTCATCACCATCAAAAGAAACTTTAATAGCGAAATTATGACAGTCAAGAAAAGACATTATTTTATTTGTGAATATCGTTCCATTTGTAATCAAAGTATACGAAATAGGAATAGCTAGTTTCTCATCTAAAGTTTCACATATAGTTGATTGAGTTTGGAATAGTACGTTGTAGCTGCTAAAATATTTCTAGAAATTAATTTGACTTTCCTAATAGAGTTGTTCATATCTTTTTTCAATCTACTATAAATTTCGTATAAACTGAAAGTTATATAATGGTTCAACACCAGTAAAACAGATATCCAGAGATTTATACTTCTTAAAATTGAGTTCATCTAATATAAAATTCACAATCTTTTTACCGTCATACTCACTACTTAAGAACGGTTTCCTATCCTTATCATTCTCAAAACAATAAGAGCAAGTCAAGTTACACGACATAGTTGTAACTATATATAGTGATAATTCATCTCCCTCTACTATTCGTTTAGAGTGAATAAAGGGCACTTGTTTATCAATCTCACTTATCAAGTAAGGAAATTCTTTTAAAGATAACTTTTCTTGAATAGTTCCTCATCAATCTCACAAATAGATCCTGTATATAAATTTTTTAAATAGACTACATCATCTGTAGAAAAAGAATAAATTGTTTCCATAACTTATCTCCCGCTTTAAAAAGGCTGAGGGTATCCCCCTCAGCCTCATCATTATAATAGTAAAGTGATAAATTATCGCTTTTACATAAGCAACTCAAGGAAATCTAACGATAACGCCCTGGGCATTTATCTGGATGCTGCTGTACTGAGGCTAGGTGACCTTTTTTAACAACTTTGATAACATCAGTCAAATTAAGCATCGCTTTCCCTCCTTTTTTATAAAAGAATTATACGTATAATTCTTTTGTAGAAAAGAAAAATCTCATATACTGTTAAGTAAAAATTATTTTGTATCCGTTTTCTCTGACTTCATTGTATATCTTCTCATGTAGATTGTCAAGTATTTTTTTGAAAAATTTTTAAAATTTTGAAATTTTGCCGTTAATTTTTTTAACTCAATATCAAACTGGCTACGATAGGACTGACAAAGACATAGAGAATACCAGTAACACCGATAGCCAAGCCACCCATGGCTCCTGCTACAGAGCCGTATCGAAAGGCTGTTCCTGTTCCGACTGCGTGACCTGTTCCTCCAAGGGAAAGCCCGACTGCTACCGGATCGTCAATTTTCAACCACTTCAAAAGTGTTGGGCCGATGACACTGGTTAAAATCCCAGTTGCGACTACAACGACCAAGGTCACAGTCGTCAGACCTTGCAATTTTTCTGTAATTCCCACTGCCATGGCGGTTGTCACTGACTTAGGAAAGAGAGAAATGGCTAAGAAAAAGTCCATGCCAAAAATCTTAGCTACAAGGGCCGTGAAAGAGGTATTGACAACTACTGCTAACAGACTACCAAAGAGAATACTTCGTGCATGGTGCTTCATCAAGTGAAAACTCTTGTAAAGCGGAATCCCTAGAGCAACAGTCGATGGGACAATCAAGTTGTTCAGATAAACTCCACCTTGGTAGTAATCTTGGTAAGAAATACCTGTTACCTTTAGAAAGATGATAATGAAAACAGCTGACAAAAGCAAGGGCGTTGTCAAAGGATGGGGAAAACGTCTGTAAATCAGCATTCCCACTAGATAGGCTAAGATAGACAGGGCAAGCCCAAACAGGGGATTGGAAACAAATTCACTCATTTGGTATCTCCTTTCTCATAATCTCCCTCAAACCGTCTCTTGATAAACTGAACCACCAAGGCTATGAGGATAATATTGATGACTGCTGCAAAAAAGATAATCAAAACAATTGGCAAAAGATAGGGAGCAATCACATCAAACTTCTCCATGATTCCCACTGCTGGTGGCAAAAAGAGAATAGTCATATTGGCCAGCAAGAAATTCCCCACCATATTGACATGCCTAGTTCTCAACCACTTGAATTGTAGGGCTAGAAAGAGAATAATCAAACCGATAATACTGCCTGGGATGGGCAAATGAAAGAAACTGGAGATTCCCTCACCGATTAGAGAAATCACAAAGAGAATCATTAATTGAACATATAATTTCATCCTAAACTCCACGAAATAGACTTCTTGCATACCAGTTTACTCTTTTTTCAGAAAATTTCAAGGAAATGCACAAGAGTCATTAAAAATTAGAGAGGAAAGGGGATACAGACAATTAAATACTAGTGGAAACTAGCATGATTTAGGATAAAAGATTCCAGCGTCTTTCTTGCCAGCATTCTTGAAAAGTAGTATAATTATTGCATGCGCAATCATCTTGTGATGCAGAGACTGTCCGTGAATGGACATTCTTCTATGTTATAACTCTAAGAAGAAAGGAGATACTATGACCTATTTGGAAAAATGGTTTGACTTCAATCGTCGTCAGAAAGAAATCGAAAGTCTCTTGGAAGAGATAATTGCTCAGCAGAGCGAGCAAAGTCTGACCTTGAAAGAATTCTACCTCCTCTACTATCTGGACTTGGCTCAAGAAAAATCTCTACGCCAGATTGACCTGCCAGATAAGCTTCATCTGAGCCCGAGCGCTGTTTCTCGGATGGTGGCTCGCTTGGAAGCTAAAAATTGCGGTCTGCTTAGTCGCAGGTGTTGTGATCAAGATCGACGCTCTAGCTTTATCTGCCTGACGAGTGATGGGCAAGAGACACTGGCCACTCTACAAAAGGCTGTTGAAGAGAGCCTGGAAACTGGTTTGGATTTCTTGATTTAAGATGATTTTAGAAAAAAGTTGCGTGCGCAATCATTTTTCTTGACATTCTCTTTTACAAGGAGTAAAATAAAGTCATCATTAAACAAAGGAGTTTTTAAAATGATTGAAATTACCTATCTAGATGCCAGCAAGAACGAAAGAACTGTAACGTTCGAATCTTATGAAGACTTTGATCGTTCACAACAAGCTTGCCTTATCGGCGTCGCAGACTACTACTCTGTCCAAAAATTAACTTACAATGGTCATGATTTGGACTATCATGGGACTTATGGAGATATCTTCTTCTATCTCAAGAAACAAGATTTAAGCCAATATAACTAAAAAAGGAGAAATACAATGGCAAAAGCAATTACAGATGCAACATTCGAACAAGAAACAAAAGACGGTTTGGTCTTGGTAGACTTCTGGGCAACTTGGTGTGGTCCATGTCGTATGCAAGGTCCAATCTTGGACAAATTGTCTGAAGAACTTTCAGAAGATGTCTTGAAAATCGTTAAAATGGACGTTGATGAAAATCCAAACACTGCTCGTGCTTTTGGAATCATGTCTATCCCAACCCTTCTCTTCAAAAAAGACGGCCAAGTTGTCAAACAAGTTGCAGGTGTTCACACAGCAGACCAAATCAAGGCCATCGTTGCTGAATTGAGCTAATCAAACGAGAGACCAAGTGCTTGATTTGGTCTCTTTTTTCTTTCCCTTTGCCATTTTTCAAAAAATATGCTAGACTGTAAGTAGAATATTACGATGTTTGGGACATGCCATCGCTAAAAAAAACCTTGACTTGGTATTTTTTAGCTCCCTCAAGGGAGCTTTTTGCGTGCTCTGAACATTTCTCATTTCGGAAGGAGTACTATGAAACGTCAATCAGCCTTGGTCGTCTTTAGTGGCGGTCAAGATTCTACAACCTGCCTCTTTTGGGCTAAAGAACACTATGAAACGGTCGAAGCCGTTACCTTTGCCTACGGCCAACGCCATCATCTCGAAATTCAAGTCGCTAAAGAAATCGCTAAGGAACAGGGCATTCGCCATCACATCCTAGATATGTCTCTGCTGGGACAAATCACTGAAAATGCCTTGACCTCTGATCTGGAGATTGAGCAAAAAGAGGGAGAGATTCCCAATACCTTTGTTGACGGTCGAAACCACCTCTTTCTATCCTTTGCGGCAGTTCTTGCCAAACAACGAGGCATTAAAGATATCGTGACAGGTGTCTGCGAGACAGACTTCTCAGGCTACCCCGATTGTCGGGATGTCTTTGTCAAATCCCTCAATGTCACCCTCAACCTTGCCATGGATTACGACTTTGTTATCCAAACACCTCTCATGTGGCTAGACAAGGCTGAAACTTGGGAGTTAGCTGACCAACTCGGTGCCTTTGACTATGTTCGTGAAAAGACCTTAACCTGCTACAACGGGATTATCGGAAGTGGCTGTGGAGATTGCCCAGCCTGCCACCTACGTCAACATGGTTTAGATGTTTATCTCTCACAGAAAGGAGAGGACTAATGTTTTTTGCACCCAAAGAAATCAAACAGGAAACCGGGGAGTCTCTTGTCTACAATCCTCACAGAACCTTGGTATCAAAAGAGTTTACCTTCGATGCTGCCCACCACCTCTTTCACTATGAGGGAAAATGTAAGTCCCTGCACGGCCACACCTATCATCTGCAGATTGCTGTTAGTGGTTTTTTAGATGAACGGGGCATGAGCTACGATTTCGGAGACATCAAAGCGATCTACAAGAACTACTTAGAGCCCCACTTGGATCATCGCTATCTAAACGAAACTCTTCCCTATATGAACACGACTGCTGAAAATATGGTTTACTGGATTTTCCAAACCATGAACCAAGAGTTGCCAGACGAGCGCGGTCTCCGTTTGGAATACGTTCGCCTCTATGAGACACCGACTGCCTTTGCGGAGTTTAGACGGGAGTGGTTAGATGACTAGGGAACGTGTCCTCAAACTACCAGTTCTAGAAATTTTTGGCCCAACTTTTCAAGGTGAAGGTCGTGCTATTGGGCAGAAAACCATGTTTGTCCGCACTGCTGGCTGCGACTACCACTGCGACTGGTGCGATTCTGCCTTTACTTGGGATGGCTCTGAAAAGCCAACTCGTATGACTGCTGACGAGGTCATTGCTGCCTTGGATAAACTAGGAAGCTACGACTACGTCACCCTGTCTGGGGGAAATCCTGCTATCCTAGCAGCCAACATGGCTGAACTCGTCACTAAACTCAAGGAACGTGGTGTCACTCTAGCTGTTGAGACCCAAGGCTCCCGCTGGCAAAATTGGTTAAAAGACATCGACCAGGTCACTCTGAGTCCAAAACCTCCTTCATCCAAGATGGAAGTCAACTTTGAGACCCTGGACTTTATTGTTTCCCAACTTGATCCAGACAAGGTCACCTTTAAAATCCCTGTCTTTGATGATGCAGATTTGGCCTTTGCTAAAGGAATACAAGAACGCTACCAACCAGATGTCCTTTTCTTATCGGCTGGAAATCCTGAGCCCAAGGCTACGGGTAATATTGTCCAAGACCAACTGGACCGTCTCAAAGAACTCTGGGAACGCATCGCTGCTGACGATAGTTGGGGCAATGTCCGCGTCCTTCCTCAACTCCATACCCTCCTCTACGACAACCAACGTGGTGTTTAAGATTAGAAAGAAAAAATCATGTCACAACAAGAAGAAATGAAAAACCTAAGCCTACTGGGCAACAAAGAAACCAACTACATTTTCGAGTATCAACCAGAAGTCCTCGAATCCTTTGACAATCGTCATGTGGAAAATGACTATTTTATCAAATTTAACTGTCCTGAATTTACCTCACTTTGTCCCATCACGGCTCAACCAGACTTTGCAACTATCTATATTTCTTACATCCCTGACAAGCTCTGTGTCGAGTCAAAATCCCTCAAACTATATCTATTTAGCTACCGAAACCACGGAGATTTCCACGAAAACTGTATCAACACCATCGGGAAAGACTTGGTCAACTTGCTAGAACCTCGCTATTTAGAAGTCTGGGGCAAATTCACCCCACGTGGTGGCATTTCAATCGACCCCTACTACAACTACGGTAAGCCAGGAACTAAGTATGAAGGCTTGGCAGAACAACGCCTCTTCCAACACGACCTTTATCCAGAGAAAATTGACAACCGCTAAACTCATACTCAATGAAAATCAAAAAGCAAACTAGGAAGCTAGCCGTAGGCTGCTCAAAACACTGCTTTGAGGTTGTAGATAAGACTGACAAAGTCAGCTCAAAACATGGTTTTGAGGTTATAGATGAAACTGACGAAGTCAGCTCAAAACACTGTTTTGAGGTTGCACGAAGTCAGTAACATACATACGGCAAGGTTAAGCTGACGTGATTTGAAGAGATTTTCGAAGAGTATCATACGAAAAAGCCCTGTTCCTCGAGATGAGGAGCAAGGCTTTTTGAGTTTCAATTATTCTTCTGTTCCAAGGAAGTTTTTAGCAACAAGGGCTGCAAGAACTCCACCAACGATTGGCGCAAGGATGAAAATCCATACTTGTTGAAGGGCTGCTCCACCTACCAAGACAGCTGGTGCCAAGCTACGAGCTGGGTTTACTGAAAGTCCAGTGATGTTCAATCCAACAAGAATCATCGCCATCAAGGACAAACCGATTACCAAACCAGCAATCGCGCCATTTCCTTTACTTTCTGAAGTCACAGTCATGATAACCAAAACAAATAAGAAAGTTGCGATGACTTCAAACAAGAAACCACCAAAGACAGTGACACCGTTTGCCAAGGCATTTTCACCAAGACTAGCAGTTGACATCCCTGAGTTAGCCAAGAGGAAGAAGACAGAGCCAGAAGCAATAAAAGCTCCAACAACCTGACCAAGGATGTAGTTGACAAGGTCTTTTGATGACAAACGTTTGTTTACAAACATAGCAATCGAAACCGCTGGATTCAAGTGAGCACCTGAAATAGTTCCGATTGAGTAAGCTGCAACCACGATTGCCAAACCAAAGGCAAAGGCGATTCCAAGGTGACCAAGGCCATCAAGACCATTTCCAAAAACAACAGCTCCTGTCCCAACGAACACAAGCATGAACGTACCGATTAACTCAGCAACAAATTTTTTCATTTTCTTTCTCCTTTTTTCAAAAACTAGATATTAGTCTATCAAAAGAGGGAAAGGGTTTCAAGAAAATTGATTGGAAATTTTCAGGCTAGAATCCTGTAAAAACGGTAGTGTTTATTTGAAACATTTTTTTCAAAGGTGTATACTAATAGCGTAGTTTTGATAGGATTTACAAAACCCATTATCGAAGCCCATTTGTAAACCTTTGCTGTTCTTTTATGAACGTTTGAATGGTATCGTGGATACCAAGGAGGAATCATATGTCTAAAGTTGCTATTGT
>CAKQBM010000019.1 GCA_934216185.1 uncultured Streptococcus sp.
TGCTTCAAGGATTTCCAGACGATTTCCAATCGCTCGTCCCAAGGGCTGACTCATATCCGTAATCACTGCTACCGTCTTTCGACCAACTGCCTTACCAAGCTCCACCATGGTTTGAGCCAGTTCTCGCGCCTCATCAACCGTCTTCATGAAAGCACCCTCACCAACAGTCACATCTAGCAAAATAGCATCCGCTCCTGCCGCGATTTTCTTGCTCATCACCGAACTCGCAATCAAAGGAATCGTGTCGACAGTTGCGGTCACATCACGGAGAGCGTAGAGAAGCTTATCTGCTTTAACCAGCTGATCTGATTGCCCAATGACAGATACTCCAATGTCCTGCACTTGATTAATGAAATCCTCTTGACTGCGCTCAACTTGATAGCCTTTAATGGACTCCAATTTATCAATGGTTCCACCAGTATGGCCAAGACCACGACCACTCATTTTGGCTACAGGCACACCAAAGCTAGCCACAAGAGGAGCCAAAATCAAGGTTACCTTGTCACCAACACCACCCGTAGAATGCTTGTCAACCTTAACCCCATCAATAGCGGATAAATCAAACTCTTGCCCAGTCTTGACCATATTCATGGTCAAATCAGATATTTCTCGTGTCGTCATTCCTTTGAAATAGACAGCCATAGCAAAGGCAGACATCTGATAATCAGGAACAGTTCCTGACACATAGCCTTCAACTAACCACTCAATTTCACTCGAAGTCAGTTCTTGACCATCTCGTTTCTTTTGGATTAAATCAACTGCTCTCATTCTTTCACACTTCTAAGGATATAATATCCCTTATCTTTTTTGACGATTTCACAATTTCCAAACACATCTTCGATTTTGGACTTGGCACTTGGAGCCCCTTGTTTTTTCTGGATAACGATTGTCAAATCCCCACCAGTTTCCAAGAAATCTTTGCTTTTCTCAATGATTTCATGAACCACTTGCTTGCCTGCACGGATAGGGGGATTGGAAATGACATGGTCAAATGTACCTTCAACTTGTTCATAGATGTTGGACTGGAAAATCGTCGCTTCTACTTTATTTCGTTCAGCATTTTGTCGCGCTAAATCCAAGGCACGATTATTGATATCAACCATGGTCGCCTGAACTCCATAAGCCTTAGCCAAGGACAAGCCCAAAGGCCCGTAACCACAGCCTACATCAAGGACAGTTTCTCCTTGGTTGACCTCAAGACACTTGAGCAAGAGTTGACTTCCGAAGTCAACCATTTTCTTGCTAAAAACACCCGCATCCGTCAAAAAGGTCATGTTTTCTCCCAACAATTCCACTCTCAACTCATGAATGTCGTGAGCAGCATCAGGATTTTCTGCATAATACATTTTACTCATGAAACTATTTTACCATAATTTGCCTTAAATTGTAAATCGTTTACAAATTGATGACAAAATGAAAAAGACTGAAGAAACCTAGTCAAGAAGACCTTTTCTTCAATCTCTTTCAATTATTGGAAACGAATGACAAACCATTGGGAGCTATAAGGTATCACAGTCAAGATAAAACAACAAATTTATTGTCTATCATCAGAAGCATTTTGATTACTATTGCTTAACCTTAAAATACTTTATTATCAACAGGATTCCCAATAAGATGTTTAGATAAAAGCCCAACTGATACGTTTTTGTCAGGAATTCCAAACTTGTCCAAAGTCGTATCAAATCTTCTAGTGACATGCGGAAGAAATAACCCTCTGTAGCAATCCATAGAACTAAAAAGAAATAACTACCAGCAGCAAGCCATTTCGTCCACCGTTTTTTTAGGAAGAAAGCAATCAAGAGCGAACAGATAAAGACAGCTGTTACAATGGCATGTTCCATCAAAAAAGTAAAACCGTAATAGGTTTCCACAAAACGTCTACCATTATCCGCATTTGCTCCTTTTAAAAAAGGTAGTGCAAAACTTAAAATAAAACAGAGTTCCAATATATAACTTTTTAAGATTTTCATGACACACCTCCTATAAGTTGTGAATCCCAAAGCCCCCTTTATTCGCTTATAAGTCAGGAGAAACTACCTCCTACTTCATCAATAAATTGTTCATCCTCTATCTACTTATAGTATATACTATTTACTTAACACATTCAAGAAACCGCTTTATTTTTTTAGCTTTTTATGGTATGATAGACAAAATATCTAGGGGAAAACAAATGACCAACGAATTTTTACATTTTGAAAAAATCAGCCGCCAGACTTGGCAATCTTTACATCGAAAGACAACACCTCCTTTGACAGAAGAGGAATTAGAATCCATCAAGAGCTTTAATGACCAGATTAGCTTGCAGGATGTTACCGATGTCTATCTTCCCCTAGCCCATCTCATCCAAATTTACAAACGTACCAAGGATGATTTGGCTTTTTCCAAAGGAATTTTCCTCCAACGTGAAAGCAAATCTCAACCTTTTATCATTGGAGTTTCTGGAAGTGTTGCCGTTGGAAAATCCACAACTAGTCGACTACTGCAGATCTTACTATCCCGTACGCTTACAGATGCTACGGTTGAGTTGGTAACAACTGATGGCTTCCTCTATCCTAACCAGACCTTGATTGAACAAGGGATTTTAAATCGCAAGGGATTTCCTGAAAGCTATGATATGGAAGCTCTTCTCAGCTTCCTGGACCGCATCAAAAATGGACAAGATGTGGATATTCCTGTCTATTCTCATGAAGTCTACGACATCGTACCTGAGGAAAAGCAAAGCGTCAAAGCTGCTGACTTTGTGATTGTTGAAGGAATCAATGTCTTTCAAAATCCACAAAACGAGCGTCTCTATATCACTGACTTCTTTGACTTTTCCATCTATGTTGATGCTGCGGTTGATGACATCGAGAGTTGGTATCTGGACCGTTTCTTGAAAATGCTGAGCCTAGCCCAAAACGACCCTGATAGCTACTATTATCGTTTTACACAAATGCCGATTGGGGAAGTGGAATCCTTTGCCCATCAGGTCTGGACCAGTATCAATCTCACAAATCTACAAAATTATATTGAACCAACTAGAAATCGTGCGGAAGTGATTCTTCATAAAAGCAAGAACCATGAAATCGATGAAATTTACTTAAAAAAGTAATTTTCCCTTGTCAAAACGTAAGTTTTCAGATATAATGGTATAGTTAGTAAATATGGAGGTAAGAACATTGGCAAACATTAAATCAGCTATCAAACGCGCTGAATTGAACGTTAAACAAAACGAAAAGAACTCAGCTCAAAAATCAGCTATGCGTACTGCTATCAAAGCTTTCGAAGCAAACCCATCTGAAGAACTTTTCCGTGCTGCTAGCTCAGCTATCGATAAAGCAGAAACTAAAGGTTTGATTCACAAAAACAAAGCAAGCCGCGATAAAGCTCGTCTTTCAGCTAAACTTGCTAAATAAGAAACAGTCCATAGAGGCTGTTTTTTTGTCTCTAAATAGGAAAAGGTAGAAAATGAAAATCGCAATTATCGGATATTCTGGTGCTGGTAAGTCAACTCTAGCAGAAAAATTATCTAACTACTACTCCATCCCAAAACTACATATGGACACACTCCAATTTCAACCTGGTTGGCAAGACAGTGACCGTGAATGGATGTTGACCGAGATGAAAAACTTTATCACCAAGCATGAAGCTTGGGTCATTGATGGTAATTATTCTTGGTGCTATTACGAGGAAAGAATGCAGGAAGCTGACCAAATCATCTTTTTAAACTTCTCTGCTTGGAATTGTTTGCTAAGAGCCTTTAAGCGCTATTTAAAATACAGAGGAAAAGTGAGAGAAAGCATGGCTAAGGGATGCCCCGAGCAATTCAACTGGGAATTTATTCGTTGGATTCTCTGGGATGGTCGAACAAAAAATGCTAAGGATAGATACCAATATTTAAACAATACTTACCCAGAAAAGATGCGTATTCTCCATTCTCAAGCAGAGATTGATTGTTTTTTGCGATCTTTAAAAAAGTAAACAATATAGTAGCATTTCATTAAAATCAGCATGTACTGATTGACTAAAAAAGGAAGTTTTTCATCCAGAAAGTCTTCCTTTTTTCCTTTTATTCAACAATTAAAAATAACTCGAGCAATTTATAAATCAACAATAAAATTCCCCTAGAAATGAAGAGAATCTTGTTCGTAGTTTCTGAGTTCGTGATACAAAAAAACTGAAGGAAGTATAGTCCTACTTCTTTCAGTTTTTTATTGTCTCAATTTAGAAAAAACTTCTCCAATCTTACCCTCGATAACTAAATCAGCTTGGCTGTCTTGAGGAGTGCTGGACTTGTTGATAACGACAAGATTTGACCCTGAAAAATAATTGATTAGGCTAGCTGCAGGGTAAACAACTAAGGAAGTGCCACCAATAATCAACAAATCTGCTTGCTGAATGGCTTGGGCTGCGCGACTAAATACATCCATATCTAGCGCTTCCTCATAAAGGGTTACGTCAGGTTTGACCACCTTACCACAATCTAAGCAGTGGGGAACTGGACCTTCAAGTGCCAAAAAGGCAGTCAAATCATAAAAGCGATGACATCCCAAACAATAATTACGATCTGCACTACCATGCAGTTTCAAAACTTTCTGAGATCCTGCCATTTCATGGAGGCTATCGATATTTTGCGTCACAATCGCCTTTAATTTACCTGTTTTTTCCAACGACGCTAGATAATCATGTGCTAAATTCGGCTTGGCATCAGGATAGACCAGATACTTTTTGTAGAAATCAAAAAAATCCTCTGGATAGCGCTCAAACATAGTGCGTGAAACCAGTTGCTCGGCAGTAAAATGGCGACCTAGTTTCAGACTATATATACCATCTGAACTACGAAAATCTGGAATATTAGACTCTGTAGAAACCCCTGCACCACCGAAAAAGACAATGCTCTGACTTTGATCAATAATACCTTGTAATTGTTTAATCTTATCCATTTTGTACTCCTAGGAATTTTCAAGTTAAAAAGTTGAAAGTCTTGACTTCTTGTCAATTTGGCTTCCAACTTTATTTGATTATGATTTAGATATTAAACTGACTAGTATCGGTCCTTTGACACAATTAGGCTTCCTTCAATTTCCTTATTCTTACCTATTTCAGGATTGATTCATTGTTGATAGTTATCATTTTGAGAACAGGAGAAATCATTCTAAATATAGCCTACCTTTAGTCTGCAATCAATGTTTCCAAGCCAACCTTCATCATATCGGTGAAGGTATTTTGGCGTTCTTCTGCAGTTGTGTCTTCATCAGGATTGACCAAGCTATCAGAGATAGTCATGATAGCTAGCGCATCAACATGGTGCTGGGCTGCCAGATAGTAAAGTGCTGCTGCTTCCATTTCCACAGCCTTGACTCCCCATTTACCAAGTTCGATGTTCTTTTCAAAGTAGTTTGAGTAAAAGACATCAGATGATAAAACGTTTCCAACGTGGGTTGTCATACCGAGTGCTTTAGCGATATGGTAGGCTTTATCAAGCAAATCAAAGCTAGCGATTTGTGGGAAATCATACTGTGGCCAGTCATTACGGATGATGTTAGAGTTGGTTGCAGCTGCTTGCGCCAATACCAATTCACGGACGTGAACATCTTCATTCAAAGAACCTGCAGTTCCCACACGGATCAATTTTTTCACACCGTAGTCAACAATCAACTCACGCGCATAGATAGAAATGGATGGCATTCCCATCCCAGTTCCCATGACAGATACACGGTGACCCTTGTAAGTACCAGTGTAACCAAACATGTTACGCACTTCGTTAAAACAAACAGCATCTTCAAGGAAATTCTCCGCAATAAATTTCGCACGAAGAGGATCTCCAGGAAGAAGAATTTTATCAGCAATTTCACCCTGCTGAGCAGCAATATGGATAGACATAATTTATGATACAAAGAGCGACAAGAAAACGACTAAAAATTAGGAATCTGACGAGAAATCCTGATTTCTCAGTCAGATTATCTATTTTCCAAGTTTTCCGCTCGTGTTCAAATCAAAACACACGCTCTACCTTTCTTTTTTTATATTTTATAGCTAGGAGAAATCGGATTCAATCATGACTCCGATAAGCCTACTTCTTTTTTATTTCAAACAGTTATGGATAAATTGACAATAGTTTTTAATCTTTTAAGATAAATCTTTGATTAGAAGACACGGTCGTTCTCTATCTTATTACTCTATTCTTTGACTTCTGACACGGTATGTTAGCCCAAGAAAAACGATCTAATATTTTTGCAAATTCATAGGCTAAAACAGCTGTTACTAAGAGATACGGAAGAGAATCTAAAGCTATCCCAGTGAAACCTATTACTAATCCAGTTGCTGACCAGGGAGCCCTCAAAGTCACAGACAAAAAGCAAACCGATCCCAAAAGCAAAATGCTTGGCTGGCTATCCCCACCTAGAATCATTCCAAAGAGAGCAGCTCCAGCCATCCCCAAGGCAAAAGATGGCGTAAGTGTACCACCATAGGCCCCTGCCCACAGAGTAATAAGAACGACCAGTGCTTTTAGGATAAACAAGAGGAATACTGTTTTGCCATTGCTACCATTCAATACTTCCTGAGCCATCATACGTCCATTTCCAAGTAGATGTGGAAAATAACTTGCCAACCCAGTAAGAAAAAGAAAAGCTGTAGGCAATGTGAGAAGTATTCGTTTATCTTTTATTCTGTTTGAAGACACTTCTTTACTTAAGCGTCCAAAAAACCAAGCTAGTGGGGTTAAGAAAAGAAGTAATAAGGGAATAATCCATGTTTCCTTTAATGACCATGCAATGGCTGGAATCTGGTAGAGAGCATGATCTGAAATAACCAAGCCTGCTGTATAGGTTGACACATAGGTAGTCAAACCGACTAAGACAAATCGTTTAATAGATAGAGCAATTCCTAGAGTTTCAAAAACAAAGAAGACACTTGTTAATGGAACCTGATAGACAGCTGCTAAACCAGCACCAGCACCACAAGCAAGGAGAAAGATTTGATCCTTCTTAGAGAGAGAACATATTTTTCCAATTGGTCCTGCAAATAGAGTCCCAATCTCTCGTGGCGCAGCTTCTTTACCAATAGGTGCTCCCCCTCCAACTGCAATAATTTGCCAAATTGAATGAAATATCTGTTTTAAAAAATGAAGTTTGTATTGTGAAATCTCATCCTTCATCTGTGATTTAATGGAAAAAATCTGTGATTTTTTTTGCAAGAAATACCAGACCAAGGATGAGCTGACACCCACGATTATTAAACTTAATCCTATCCGCGATGAGGAAACTCCATCTGTCAAGAATACAGTTTGATGCTCTGATTGACCAAAAGCTATCCCCTCTATCATCTTTAAAAGATAATGTAGAAAAATACCAGATAAACCTGAAACTATTCCTTGCAAAATGACTGCTAGGAATAATTTAAGATTATAAGGGATTTTCTGAAAAATACTCCTCAATTCTTTTAACATAGTAATAATTCAGCAAAAACGGCTTTAAGTACGCCTTTAAAATCACCTTTAACACACTCAGTCACTTCTATAATCTCTTCGTGGTTAATCTCTTCTTTGAAACCAGTAGTATAGTTAGCAATGCATAAACTTCCTAGAAGGTTCAAACCTGAGTAGGATACAACAATAACTTCAGGAGCAGTTGACATTCGACCACATCTGTTCCAAGCATCTTATAGGTACGAATTTCCGCTCGTGTTCAAATCAAAACACACGCTCTACCTTTCTGTTTAATTTTGTTCTTTCACAGAGAGCTACCTAAGTTCCATTAAAACTCAGGTAATGCTTTCTTATAAACTAGACAAATATAACTGTCATTGTATCGTCAGATTACAAGACATCATCGTCACTCACCTTGGAATTCAACGTTGTTCCCCAATGAGTGATTTTTCGATGTGGTTGAGCCAGGAGAGGTCTGTTATCATAGATTGTTTGCCATCTATTCCAAAAAAGACCAGTTCTTTTCTCAATCTTAATTCGAAGATTGCGCATATTAGACTTAATTGGGAGATTGAGGATAAATCCTGCGGTCTGATTGCGTCCATTCCCTTCCCAAGAATGACTCCGAACAACTGAATTACCATCTTTATCTACTGTAACTTCTTCCCAATATATTGAATAACGTGCAATATAAGCACCACTATGTTGAATAGTTAGGGTTTTATCTTTTACAGGAGTGTAGTTTAACAGTTGTACAGGCTTAGAATCTTGCGTAGTTACATTATTTTTAGCTACAAATCGAAAAACTTCTACTTCTGCAAGGCTGAGAGCTTGATTTTTTTGACGCAATTGAATGCGAACACGGCGACCTAATTTACCATTCAACTGGAGATCTAGACTGCTTCCTTCTAAACGAGAAACATATTGTCTAGCAACTTCTGTCCCTTTTTCATCATATAAAATAACATCAAAGTCTGAGAGACGTTTAGAAAGTTCTCCATCCCCACGATTATGAAGGCGAACAAGTCCTACCTGTTCTGTACGACCTAAATCAACTTCCCACCAAGGTTGATTTTCAAACTTAGTATGAGTGATAGATTGTTGACTATAACTACTATTGGTATTACCATCTAGAGCACGACTAGCATCTCCTCCAAATTCGGTAGAGCTTTGGCGCGCTTGTTTTTTCCATGCGATATTCTCAGCACGGAAAACCTGAACTTCTGCAAGACTGAGAGCGTTATATCCATCTAACTCAATGCGTACAAAACGAGCTTTCTTATAATCAATTGAAATCTGAGCGGAACTATCTCGTAAGTATGCAATACGCTTTCTTTCAATTTCCTTTCCAAAACTATCCAAAAGAATCACATTAAAATTAGTCAGTCTATCTTGAGCAGTATCTGTTCGATTGTAAATATTAATCTGGCGAATCGTTTCTTCCTTATCTAAATCGACTTGCCACCAAGGTTTTGATTGAAAATCTGTATGAGTGACAGAATTATGTCCGTAATTTCCATCTAATTTCCCATCAACTGCTCTTCTAGCATCTCCTCCAAAAGCTGTCGAACTTTGAGTTACTCGTTTCCCTAGAGCTATATTTTCAAGAGGTTCAGCGCTTGGTTGACTAGACGACAGAGGGACTTGTTGTTTCTTAAAGAAATAAACTTTGTCCAATTTTTGATCACGATATCCCTGTTTATCAAGCGTATCACGTTTTCCAATATTAAAATTAGGGATAGCATTCATTCTACTTTCAAAATAACCACGCGAACGGTGCTTGAAACTAGAGTTACCTGTAAAAGTTACAATATCATTATCATTACGAATCAATGATGTCACAACATTATCATTATCGACCACATAATGTTTTATTTTACCAGATAGAGCTAACTTACGACTTTCTAACCCTACATCCCAGAAACCATTTTTTGCATTCCAAATAGTTCGAGAAGTAATTACTTTAGGAGCGCTAAATGTCGTAACTTTTTTCAAAACATTATTATAAAAAGTAGGATATTTCTGATAAGCTTCAACTGCTGCTATTTGAGCTAAGTAGCCTCCTAGCGAATGACCTATCATATACAGATTTGTAATGCTGGAATCCTGCGCCAGTTCTTTTACAACATTACGAATATCATCCGCTTGTGCAGGTTTATTTCCACCAAATAAAACCAAATCTGTACTTAAATCCTTCGCATCATTCCGTCTTGTTCCACGTATAGCCAACATTTGAACAGTATTGTCTTTTAAATAAGGAAGATCACTCTTAGTTTCAAACAAAAAAGCATCCAAGCCACTTGCTGTATGATAAGCCTTTTTCATCTTCCAAAATGGTGCCAGTTCATTGTGCATCATTTTATATTCTTGACGATCAAGGTAAAGACTTGGAAAAGGATTTTTATGATCTAGAATTTTTTCAATGTAATCATCATCACGATAAGCCAACTCCATAAAAAGGAGGGAATCACGATCTGTGACATACCATTGTTTCTTATTATCATCTTCTCCATCTGCTAATCCATCGCCATCACTATCTGCTAGTAAAGGATGACTATGGTATCCTAAGTAGTCTTTCCCATCTTTATTGTAAATATACAATTCATCCTTATTTTTTATTCCATCATGATCATCATCTCCATCAGGATCTAAAAATTTTCCACCGTATAAAGAATTATCGACAAGATCCTTCTCTACATGGAGCTCTCCTTTAGAAATTTTGACAAGGTCTGCCTCTGTTACTGGACGAGAATTTTTCGGCTCATCCTTTAGAATTTCCTCTTTCTTCAATTCCTCATGAGGCACAGCAGATTCTTTTTTATATAATTCTTCTCCTGCTTTTTCTTTCTCATGTGTAACAACTTCTTTTGTTTCTAAAGTTGATTGAGCAGCTGTAGCTTTCTCCTCTGTAATAGATATTTCCTGTTTTTTATCAGCACTTTCTTTTATGGGACTATCCGTTGAATTTACTACTAAAGGAGTCTCGTTTTTCACAACTGGGCTTCCTTCATTGGCAGAAATTCCTGTCGGTGCTAAAAAAGCAAAACCAACTGCAACAGACACAACTCCTATACTTAGTTTTTTTATACCAAAACGCATAATTAGTTGATTATTTTTCATTTATTCATATATCTTTCTTTTATTTTTTTCACCCTCTTTACCAACAATACTCTCCAATCAGCTAATCTCCTTTAGCATCACAGTTTCATTTTTATACTTGGTTAGCAAGGATTTGATGAGGTTTATAAAAGTATAGGAACCTCATTCATTTTTCATATCATAATTCTATATGGAAGTTAATTGTTTCATTCATCTTCAAGCTTACAGAAATACTTTCCTACTTATTTTTCTTTCTCATAGTTCAGAAAGAATCGCTTTAAGCAAGCCCTTGAAATCACCTTTGACACGTTCGGTTACTTCCACAACTTCTTCGTGGTTGAGTTCTTCTTGGAAACCGGCCGCAAAGTTAGTGATACATGAAATTCCCAGAACTTTCAAACCTGAGTGGGCTGCTACAATAACTTCAGGAACAGTCGACATACCAACTGCATCTGCTCCCAGTGTCTTATAAGCACGGATTTCTGCTGGTGTTTCATAAGTTGGACCAGTAACACCGATATAGACACCTTCATCAAGCTTGATACCAAGTTTTTTAGCCACTTCATGGGCAGTAGCACGGTATTCTGGTGTGTAGGCCTTAGACATATCAGGGAAACGAGGACCAAAATCATCCAAGTTTTCACCCATCAATGGATTTTGCCCCGTCATGTTGATATGATCTGAGATAGCCATCAAAGTACCTGGACCATAACCAATACCGCCAGCTGCATTAGTTACAATGACACCTTCACATCCGAGAACTTTCATGACTCGTACTGGGAAAGTCACGACTTCCAAAGGATTTCCTTCGTAGAAATGGAAACGACCTTGAAGGGCCAAGACCTTGCGACCTGCAAGGTCACCATATACCAATTTACCAGCGTGACCGACTACTGTTGAACGGCCCCAGTTTGGAATCTCAGCATAGTCTACTACAACTGGATTATTGATTTCTTCAGCCAGTTCTCCGAGTCCTGATCCAAGGATTAGACCGAACTCAGGCGCTTGGATTTTCTTGTCTTTCAGGAAGGCAGCTGTTTCATTGATTTTATCTAAAAATGTCATTGTGTGTCTCCTTTTTTAGTTTTAAGCATTTGACCGATTTTGTCAAAGGTTTTTGCATTGCGAATGGTAATATTGCGATAGAAAGGCATCTTGAGCAAGTACTTGTGATAGGCAGTCTTAGAGTAGGTTTCTTCAGAGAATTTTCCCCAGAAAATGCCAAGTTTTCCAAAATGAAGAACTTCATCTTCCAGTTTCAAACTGCCTACTTTCTCGATAACTTGGTCCACCACCAAACCCTCCGTGTAGAAGAGGACGTCTTTTCGTGCCAAATCTTCATTCCACCAAGCTGGTAGATTCTCCACTTCTACTTCATAGTCTTCCTGACTCAACAAGGAAAAACCCTGGATAAATGGATAGTCTGCTTCAAAGAAAGCCTTTAAGATTTCCACTAATGTGACTTTGGAGACTTTTGACGTGAAGAAAATATTGCCACTGTTGATGTAAGTTTCAACCTTTTCAAGCCCAAACTCTGTCAATTCTTGCCGAAGCTCTGCCATGACGACCTTATTCTTGCCACCAACATTAATACCCCTAACTAGCAAAGCATAGCGCGTCATCTTATACCAATTTATCTAAGAAACTTTCCCCAATCATGGCTGTTTCAACACCAAAGTTATCTGCAACAGTCGCTGAGATATCTGCGAAATGTCCGATTGGCAGCAAACCATTGCCTTTAAAGGCAGGGCTGTAGGCCAACAATGGAATATATTCACGAGTGTGGTCTGTTCCTGCGTAAGTTGGGTCGTTCCCGTGATCCGCAGTAATCAAAAGAAGGTCATTCTCTCTCATAGCTGCGATAATTTCAGGTAAGCGTTCATCAAACTCATGCAAGCAATCACGGTAGCCGTGAGCATTACGACGGTGGCCGTAAAGGGCATCAAAGTCAACCAAGTTTGTGAATGAGAATCCTTTTTCAAATTCAGCAAGACCCATGGTCTTCAATAGTGTATCAATTCCATGGCTGTTTGACTTGTTGTGGCCCATGTCATGGTTAATACCAGCACCGTTAAAGATATCATTGATTTTACCAACAGCGTAAGTATCGATACCAGCTTCATTCAATTTATCCAAAACAGTCGGTGCAAATGGAGATACCGCCAAGTCACGACGGTTTGCAGTACGAGTGAAGTTACCTGGTTCACCTACATAAGGGCGAGCAATGATACGACCTAGAAGGGCAGGGCGCTCAAGTGTAATTGAACGAGCGTATTCACAGATACGGTACAATTCGTCCAAAGGAATAATATCTTCGTGGGCAGCAATTTGCAAAACAGGGTCAGCTGAAGTATAGATAATCAACTCTCCAGTTTCCATCTGACGTGGTCCAAAATCATCGATAACAGCTGTACCTGAGTAAGGTTTGTTAGCTTCACGAATAACCTTGCGTCCTGAGAATTCTTCAATTTTTGTCAAGATTTCTTCTGGGAATCCGTTCCAGAAAGTATCGAAAGGCTCAGTAATGTTGAGTCCCATGATTTCCCAGTGTCCAGTCATCGTATCCTTACCAAGAGATACTTCCTCTAATTTTGTTGTATATCCTGTTGGATTGCTTTCCGCCGGTACAGTCTTCAAAGGCGTTTCGCGAGGAATATTTCCAAGACCGATTTTAGCCATGTTTGGGACATTCAAACCAACGGTTTTGGAAATGTGTCCCAGTGTGTCAGAGGCACCATCTGGAACCCCTGCATTGACAAAGTTATTAGCATCTGGTGCAGCACCGATTCCTACAGAATCTAGTACCACCAAGTGAATACGATTAAATTTTGACATAGTGTATCTCCTTATTATTTTAGTTATCTTGCTTTTGTTGAAGTTAAAATCTGAACCCCGTCTCGTCCAGCAACGATGACCCTATCCACCATTTGGTTGAATAATCCGTGCTCTACAACACCAACGATATGGTCCAATTCTTGTCCGAAAGCAATTGGATCTTCAATGACATCCAAGGCAAGGTCAATGATAAAATTCTGCATATCGGTCACAAAACGTTGGCCGTCTTTTTCACGGAAACTTGGTTTGTAGCCAGCTCGCTCAAAACGACGAAAGACCTGTTCTGCGCCATACTGAACCACTTCTACAGGCAATTTAAAAGCACCCAGTTTCTCGACTAGCTTGCTTTCATCAACAACCCAAATGTATTCTTTTGAAGGCGTTGCGACAACTTTCTCCATCAGAAGGGCACCACCACCGCCTTTGATTCCGTTAAACTGACTATCCACTTCATCTGCCCCATCAACCGTCACATCGACAAAGTCTACTTGGTCAATAGACTTGAGCGGTATGTTAAGCCCTTCAGCCTGTTTACTAGTCACACTAGAAGTCGTTACAGCTGTAATCTGCAATCCTTCTTCCTTGATACGACGACCGATTTCTTCTACAAAATAATAGGCAGTAGAACCTGTTCCTAGTCCGACAACCATGCCATCCTTGACAAACTCAGCAGCCTTGATACCTGCCATTTTCTTCAGATTTTCCACTCAAACACCTCCATTAGAGAGCTACTTTCATTATATCATGTATACCTTTATTATTCAAAAGTTGGAAACATCAAATATTCTATTTTCGGAAACATTAAAACAAGAAAATGAGATTGAAAATATTTTCATTTCAGAAATTCTTTATTATCATTTTTAAAAATTTATAAAATGAATAAAAAAAGCAATTAAACAAGAACATTCATTATTATAAAATTATTTCCGTTTCTTTTTTCCATTTGAACTGTCTTTTCCCAAATCTCTCATAATTGACTTCCTGCGATACAAAAAGTGATAACGTAGAGATATGAATAAGGTAGAAAATATATTTGGCAAAGTTAAAGTCTTTAAAATTTTTTCAACAACCTATCGAAGTTGCAGTAAAATGTTTGGATTGAGAATGAATTTGATTATGAAAATGATTGGTTTTAAAAGTAATTAACATTCCTCATGATGTCTACTTGAACTAAGATATAGTAAATTGAAGCTAGAGTAGTACAAATTAACTTCTAAAGTATTTTTAAAAATTAATTTGAATGCTCAAAGTGATTTATCTAGTTCTTATTCCAATCTGCTATTTTTTAGTAAATTGTCAACAAAAAGTTACAATATTATTTTAAATGAGTATAAAAGATCACAGAGATTTCAAAATTATAAAAAACGCATATTATCAGGTATAAAAACTTGATATTATGCGTTTTATCTTAGAAAATTTTTCTAAATTTCCCACTCAAATTAAATTCTAGCCCGGCCTATTTTGAGACATTTTTCATTCCTTCTGGAAGATAATTACTAATCTCCGTCGGCAAGACCACATAATGTTCTTGTGCTAGTTCTTGAGCAATAGCCGAATGAAGATGAGTCGCTACTGCCACACGCTCGTAGAGACTGACCTGTCGGAATTGGCCTGCAAATCCTGCAATCATCCCAGCAAGTGTATCTCCCATTCCCCCAGTCGCCTGATAGGGACCGCCAACCTGTAACTGGTAATAATCTGATTGGCCAGCTTGCCAAATACGAGTAGCTGAACTTTTCTCTACCAAAATTGTTCCTTGAGGGAAGGAAGTTAGGGCACTAGCCGTTGCATCTTCGTTTTGCTTTTCAATAGCAATACCAGACATCTTTTCCCATTCTTTTTGGTGGGGAGTTAGGATAAGCTGGTTAGATGGAAATGACAATCTTGTTCTGGCAAGAATAGTCAAAGCACCTCCGTCTACAATCAAAATCTGATTCTGTCTTAAGCTAGTATAGACCTCTTTGACTAAATCTTCTCCAAAAGTATCGTCTCGTAAACCAGGCCCCAGTAAGATAACTTCTGCCTTCTCCAATTGCTCTTTTAATAATTGCTGGTCTTGAAGAGAAAAGGCCATAGCCTCTGGTAAATGGCTGTGCAGAGCTGGAATATTTTCCCTTTCCGTTCCAACGGTCACCAATCCTGCACCACTCTTAACAGCAGCTAGTGCAGCCATAATGATAGCACCACCATAAGGATAAGTCCCACCAAGCAACAGCAGACGGCCATAGTCTCCTTTATGACTTGTACGAGAACGTTCAATAATGACTTTTTCTAGTAAGGTTTGATCAATCACTTTCATCCTTTTCTCCTCTCACATTTATTATACAACAAAAAGGAGGCTCAAACCTCCTTTTCTACTATTTTCCCTTAAATTCCGTAAAAGTCTGTAAGATTTTGGCTGCTACTGTCGGAGAAGGAGCTCCCTTTATCTTTAGCGTTTCATCTGCATATGGAGTAAGACCAGAAAAATCTCCTATCTGAACTGAATAAAGAGACCTTTTAAACAGTTCAATGTCGTTTTGGTCATTTCCAAAAGCAATAACATTCTCTCCACATAATTTTTCAACAGTTGTCGCCTTATGAGTCTCCAAAGGATTGACATAAAGGCACTTTTCATGAGCATGATAGGACAGATGAGCCTGCCCCAATCTTTCTAACTGAGTAAGCAGTTCATCAAGCAAAGTCTCATGGTCTCCCATATAAATAACTACCTTAATTGGAGTGCCCAAGTCCTCAAGCTTCTGATGACGAGCTACCTTTAGAGGATCCACACTGTAGATAAATGGAATCTTCTCTAGAATCTGACCACTATAGTCAAAGCAATCATCTACAAAGAAAGGAAGATTATAGGTCTGGCAATAATCCACTAGAGCCTGATAAATCCTAGCATCGAGTTTCATTTCATAGATAGCTTTTCCCAGATAATAGGCTACACCACCATTCAAACCTATGACCAAGCGCTGACTAAGCTCGGAACCTAATAAGCCCAAACAATCCCGATAAGAGCGTGCTGAGGCAAATACAACCTCATGTCCATAATCTTCAGCCTTTAAAAGAACCTGCCTAATCTCTTCATCTATGGTCATATAGTCAAAAGACAGCGTCCCATCCAAATCAAATACGAATTTCATTTTCCTAGTCCTTGTCCAATGTCCGAACTGCCGCCTGATAAGTTTGCTCCATCAGCATGGTAATGGTCATAGGACCGACACCTCCAGGGACTGGCGTGATATAACTAGCAAGTGGTGCAACTGCCTCATAGTCAACATCTCCACAGAGCTTACCATTTTCATCGCGGTTCATCCCAACGTCAATGACAACCGCACCTGGTTTGACAAAGTCAGCAGTCACAAACTTGGCGCGACCGATTGCTACCACAAGAATATCCGCTTTAGCAGCCAACTTAGCGAGATTATGGGTGCGTGAGTGAGTCAAGGTCACTGTTGCATTCTTGGCCAAAAGAAGCTGGGCCATAGGTTTTCCAACGATATTGGAACGACCGATTACGACCGCATTTTTACCTTCCAAGTCAATCCCATACTCATGAAACATCTCCATAATCCCTGCAGGTGTAGAAGGAATCATAACTGGATGACCAGACCAGAGACGCCCCATGTTTAGAGGATGGAAACCATCCACATCCTTTTCTGGGTCAATGGCCAACAAAACTGCCTCTTCATCAATATATTTTGATAATGGTAACTGGACCAATATCCCATGCCAAGCTGGATCTTGATTGTATTTAGCAATCAGGTCTAACAATTCCTCTTGAGTAATGGTCTCTGGAACTCGCACTACTTCGCTACGGAAACCAGCCGCAAGAGCTGACCTTTCCTTGTTGCGAACGTAGACTTGGCTGGCTGGATTGTCCCCAACCAAAATCACTACCAAACCAGGCACTAGACCTGTTTCTTCCTTTAATTTTGCAGTCTTTTCAGCCAGCTGTCCCTGTAATTTGGTCGCTAGAGCCTTCCCATCAATAATATGTGTCATATCACTTCTCTTTTCTTTCAAATATCTTCCATTATACCAAAAACTGCTAATCCGCTCTAACACTTCTTTCCTAGGAAAGACTATAGTTGTAAACTATAAGAAAAAGCTCTGGTTGAGCTTTTCACTAATCTTGTCTTGAAATTTTAAAATAGATTATAAAACCTTACTCAAGAAGTCTTTAGTCCGTTGTTCTTGGGTTTGTTCAAAAATCTGTTCTGGTGTTCCGTCTTCAACAACCACACCGTCTGCCATAAAGATGACACGGTCTGCCACCTCACGGGCAAATCCCATCTCATGCGTTACGATAACCATAGTCATTCCTGACTTGGCAAGGTCTTGCATAACAGCTAGAACTTCTCCAACCATCTCAGGATCCAGAGCTGAAGTCGGCTCGTCAAAGAGTAAAACATCAGGTTCCATGGCCAACCCACGCGCGATGGCAATCCGTTGTTGCTGGCCACCTGACAAACTCTGTGGATAAGCAGTTGCCTTATCTGGTAAGCCAACTTTTTCCAAAAGTTCCTGAGCTCTCTTCTCTGCAACTTCCTTACTTTCACCTTTGGTCTTGATAGGAGACAGGGTGATATTTTCCATCACAGTCATATTAGGAAAGAGGTTAAATTGTTGGAAAACCATGCCCATCTTCTCACGCATGGCAAA
>CAKQBM010000020.1 GCA_934216185.1 uncultured Streptococcus sp.
CTATTGGAGCTAACATAAAATGGTAAATCACACAAGTAATCATGATACTCATAGTGACCCCACCTTTTAAGCGCAAGAGGCTAGGCCTTTGCCAGTTTTCACCTAAACGGCTCATAACCTTTAGAAGATAGAGCGTAAAAATCGCAACTAAAAGATTTGACAGAACCGTATAATAGAGAAGCATCCCAAATCCACCATGCTTGGCGATTTCAAGATAAACTCCCGTAAAAGCCGCTAGAAACAAGAAGATACGGCTATAAAATACTAGTTTATAGTGCTTTGACATGCTTAAATTTTCTTCACAAACTCTGATTTAAGTTTCATGGCACCAAAGCCATCAATTTTACAGTCGATATTGTGGTCGCCTTCTACGATGCGGATATTTTTCACGCGCGTCCCTTGTTTCAAATCTTTTGGCGCACCTTTTACTTTCAAGTCCTTGATGAGGGTTACAGTATCACCGTCAGCCAATTTATTCCCGTTGGCATCGATAGCAACAAGGCCCTCTTCTACATCTGCAACTTCAGCAGGATTCCACTCATAAGCACACTCTGGGCAAACCAGTAGGGCACCATCTTCGTAGACATACTCTGAGTTACATTTTGGACAATTTGGTAAGTTGTTCATGGTTTCTCCTTATCATCATTCACTATTCTTTGAAAATCAAAATTTCTCGAACAGCAACTATTATACCCTAAAATCAGCATTTTGACAAATTTAGAAAAAACCGATATCAATCTATCGGCTTTTCTACATCTACATTCTTTTTTCAGCTTCTGCTTTGATTTTTTCAACTACTTCTTGAATGTTCAATCCAGTTGTATCAAGGTAGACAGCATCCTCTGCTTGTTTAAGAGGAGAAGTCTCACGATGACTATCCTTGTAATCACGCGCAGCAATTTCCTCTTTTAGAGTTTCAAGGTCTGTTTCAATTCCCTTGGCAATATTTTCCTTGTAACGGCGCTCTGCTCTCTCATCAACAGAAGCTACTAGGAAAATTTTCAATTCTGCTTGTGGCAATACAACAGTCCCAATATCGCGACCATCCATGACAATCCCGCCTTGTTGGGCAATTTCTTGTTGGAGGGAAACTAGTTTCTCACGCACTTCAGGAATTGCTGCAATAGCAGAAACATGATTGGTCACTTCATTTTCACGGATAGGATGGGTAATATCCACATCTCCTACAAAGACAAGCTGGTCCCCAGTTTCTGAGCGTCCAAAACTGATTGGATGCTGGTCCAACAAGGCTAGAAGTGCTTCGACTTGTTCAACTCCTAATTGGTTCTTAAGAGCCATATAAGTCGCTGCACGATACATAGCACCTGTATCTAGGTAGGTGTATCCAAAGTCTTTAGCAATAATCTTTGCGACCGTACTCTTACCACTTGAAGCAGGGCCGTCAATAGCAATTTGAATTGTTTTCATATCAACTCCTATTTTATTTTGACAACATCACCTGGATTAGCAAACCAAGACCCTGTAGCCATGTGTCCAGGATTTAAGGCTTCTAACTGAGCAATCGAAATTCCAGCGCGCGCTGCAATGGCTGCTTCTCCTTCTCCAGCTAGGACTTTTGTCGTCCCTTCTGAATCTGTTGAATGTTCTGAGCTACTGGATGATTCTTCCTTATCCTCTGAACTAGAAGATGCCTGCTCTAAACTACTAGAAGATGAAATCTGTACTACATTTGCATCAGAATCGTGAAAATCTTTCAAGGCTGCTGTGCGATTACTCCCACCCGATGATAGATAGATGAGAACAATAATCATTACCACCACAATTACAAAGAAAATACTGGCTAGGATCGTCAAGACACGATTGGCTACTACATCTCTACCTTGAGTTCTCTTACGACGTTCTGATCTTGTTTCTTCTTGATTTTCATAAATATCTTCTTGCCACGGTTCTTTTGCCATACCTTACTCCTTGTTTTTTTTTACTTTTCTTATTACAATATAAATATGAAAATCACACTTATACCTGAACGATGCATTGCCTGTGGGCTTTGCCAAACTTATTCTGATTTATTTGATTACCACGATAATGGAATCGTGCGTTTTTACGATAATCCTGATCAACTGGAAAAAGAAATTGCTCCTAGTCAGGATGTCATAGAGGCTGTTAAAAATTGCCCAACTCGCGCCCTGATTGGAAATCAGGAAGCCTAAATCAATGGCGATAATCCACTCCCTCTAGTTTAGCACATTTCCATGTAAAATTATAGTCTTTTCTCTTTATTTTTTTCTGTAAAATCAGGGAGGTCACTTTTTTCTTTAATAAGATAAAGTGGTCTTTTTTTAGTCTCTAGATAAATCTTACTAATATACTTGCCGAGAATTCCAATGGTCAAGAGTTGAATGCCTCCAAGAAAGAGAATAACAGCCATCAGAGAGGTCCAACCTGATGTCGGATTACCCAGAATGAGGGTCCGAACCACAACAAAAAAGGTCATTAGCAGAGAAATAAAACAAGATAGGAGACCTGCCACAAAGGCGATAATCAAGGGAAAATCTGAAAAATTGACAATCCCTTCAACGGAGTAGAAAAAGAGTTGCCTAAAACCCCAACTGGTCTTACCAGCCTGCCTTTCGACATTTGGATAGTCCAAATAGTAGGTTTTGAAACCGACCCAGGCAAAGAGCCCCTTTGAAAAACGATTGGACTCAGTCAAGCTTAGAATGGCATCGACCACAGACCGTCTCATCATGCGAAAATCACGGACACCTGAGGGCAAGGCTACTGGGCTAATTTTTTGCATAAGTCGGTAAAAGATATCAGCACAGAAACTACGAAAGAAGGGGTCTCCCTCCCGACTGGTTCTCCGTGTTCCTACGCAGTCCAAATCTGCATTTTGGTCTAGTAAGTTTTTCATCTCAAGCAACATACCAGGAGGATCCTGGAGGTCTGCATCCATTACCACCACCAGATCTCCTGTCGCATATTGTAAACCTGCATACAGAGCTGCTTCTTTGCCAAAATTTCGTGAGAAAGAAATATAATGCACCGTCGGATTTTGCTCCCGATAGGCCTTTAAGAGTCCCAAGGTTCCATCACTTGATCCATCATCGACAAAGACATACTCGATTTCTGTTTCCAAATCTGGAAGTAAAGCTTCCAGAGCCTGATAAAAAAGAGGAAGTACTTCCTCTTCGTTTAAACAGGGGACAATGATTGATATCACCATCTTAGTCTTCGAATCCATTTGGATGCTTGCTTTGCCAACGCCATGCGTCTTCACACATTTGGGTGATGCCTAATTCTGCTTCCCAGCCGAGTTCTGCTTTGGCTTTTGCAGGATCTGAATAACAGGCTGCGATATCACCTGGGCGACGGTCTACAATGCGATAAGGAATTGGACGTCCCACTGTTTTTTCCATATTTTGGATAATTTCAAGAACTGAGTAGCCTTTCCCTGTTCCAAGGTTATAAACGTTTAGACCTGAGCCTTTTTGGATTTTTTTCAGAGCTGCAACGTGACCTTTAGCCAAATCAACAACGTGGATATAGTCACGAACACCAGTTCCGTCTTCCGTATCGTAATCGTCTCCAAACACTTGCACCTGCTCTAATTTTCCAACGGCTACTTGAGTCACATATGGCAAGAGGTTGTTTGGAATACCATTTGGATTTTCTCCCAAATCACCACTCTCATGGGCTCCGATTGGGTTAAAGTAACGAAGCAAGACAACATTCCATTCTGAGTCTGCTTTGTAAATATCGGTCAAAATTTCCTCTAGCATGAGCTTGGTACGACCGTATGGGTTGGTCACTGAAAGTGGGAAATCTTCCAAGATTGGTACTGTATGAGGATCTCCGTAAACTGTCGCAGAAGAACTGAAAATGATGTTTTTACAGTTGTTTTCTTCCATGACCTTCAAAAGACTAACAGTTCCAGCGATATTATTGTCATAGTAGGCAAGAGGAATACGGGTAGATTCTCCGACAGCCTTCAAACCAGCAAAGTGAATGATCCCTGTTGGTTCTTCTTGCTTGAAAATATCTCTGAGGGTATCTGTATCACGGATATCAGCCTCATAAAAAGGAATCTCAACTCCTGTAATTCTCTCAACAACTTCTAAACTTTTGCGATTGCTGTTGACAAGGTTATCCACCACAACAACCTGATGACCTGCTTGGATTAACTCAATAACAGTGTGGGTTCCGATAAAACCAGCTCCACCCGTTACCAAAATCTTTTCTTGCATCTTTGTTCCTCGATTCTCGGATTTTTTCTTATTTTACCATTTTTGATAGGGAATGTCATTTTCCATCCTAGGGGGTAGGATAAAATTTCAGTAAAATCTTATTCGCTTTTTACTCGTTTGACATAGTTTTCAATTGGGTAGTTTACTGGGTCCAAGGTCAAATCCTTGTTTTGAACCAGTTGGGCTAGGTGGTAACCGATAATAGGACCTGTTGTGAGGCCTGATGAACCTAGTCCACTGGCTGCATAGACACCTGCCAATTCTGGCACCTGCCCAAAAAAAGGAGAGAAATCACTGGTATAGGCACGGATTCCCACACGCTCACCAGCTCTGGTAGCTTCTACTAAACTAGGATAGCAAGGCAGGGCTGCCTCCTCCATTTGTTGGAGTAAGGTTTCATCTACCGTCAAATCAAATCCCATGTCATTTTCATGAGTAGCTCCTAGGGACAATTTTCCACCTGCAAAAGGAATCAAATCCCACTCCCCTTCTGGCATGACAACAGGGTAAGCTTCCATGTCTTGGGCAAGTTGATAATCTCGGAGTTGTCCTTTTTGAGGACGGACATCCACAGCATAACCCAAGGGTTCTAACAAGTCACCCAACCAAGCTCCCGTCGCCAAAATAACCTGATCAAACACCTCTTCGTCAATCTGGTAACCTGATGCTAAAGGTGTCAGAGTTACTTTTTCTTTGACCAGCTTGACCTGACTGGCTTCCAGCAAACAAGTCACTAAAAGTTGGCCATCTACTCTCGCTCCACCAGAAGCATAGAGCAAGCGGTCAAATCCCTGCAAGCCAGGGAATAATTCATTAGCTGATGCTGGGGCCAGAATGGCTAATTGCCCTATCAAAGGAGATTCTTCTCTACGCTGGAGGGCTAGTTCATAGAGTTCTTCCAACTTAGTTTCATCCCTTTTCAGGAGAAAGACTCCCGAACGCTGGTAAAAGTCGATTTCTTGTCCTGACTTTTCTAAATCAGCCAACAAATCCACATAAAAATCAGCCCCCAAGCGCGCCATTTTGTACCAGGCCTTATTGCGGCGTTTGGAAAACCAAGGACTGATAATTCCTGCTGCGGCCTTGGTAGCCTGACCTTGTCCATGGTCAAAGACGGTCACCTCTAGGTCACTTTCTTTCGAGAGGTAGTAGGCAGCTGTGGCACCTACAATTCCTGCTCCAATAATGGCAACTTTTTTCATTGTCTTCACCTTCTAACTAGATATGGTGGAAAGGATTGGTCGATGCCTGACTCGGCAAGATATCAATAGACCAGTCCTTTTCTTCCTTCCATTGAGTAAGAAGCTCTGCGATTTTTTCCACAAAAAGAACTTCAATATAGTGACCTGGGTCCAATGCCAGTAACCCATCAGACAGCATATCCTGAGCAGTATGGTAATAAATATCACCAGTGATATAGACATCTGCCCCCTTTGCCAAAGCATCCTTATAAAATGACTGCCCACTTCCACCACAGATGGCCACTCTTGAAATCGGATTCTGCAAATCACTCTCTTGATAATGCACCATTCGAAGGCTATCTAGACCAAAGACTTGCTTGACATGCTGGGCCAATTCCCCAAATGTCTGAGGCTGAACATTCCCAATACGTCCAATTCCACGTTCAGGGCCTGTCTCCTGTAGATAAGTCGTCTCCTCAATTCCCAGCATCTGGCAGAACCAGTCATTGAGACCATTTTCAACGATATCAATATTGGTATGGCTGACATAAACTGCGATGTCATGCTTGATGAGATCGATATAAATCTGATTTTGCGGACGACTAGCTACCAAGTCCTTGATAGGACGGAAAATCGGCGCGTGCTTGACGATAATCAAATTCACACCCTTTTCAATAGCTTCAGCCACCGTTTCTTCACGAATATCCAGAGCAACCATAACCCTTTGGATATCCTTGTCCAAAGTGCCAATTTGCAGGCCACGACTGTCTCCTTCCATAGAAAATTCCTGAGGGCAAAAGGCTTCATACGCGTTAATCACTTCACTTGCTAGCATGGAGAACCTCCTTGATGGCTTGAATTTTATCTACTAAAACTTGACGTTCCTCCAGATTTTTTTCTGGAATTTGTCCGAGGGCAAACTCTAGCTTAACAGCTTCTTTTTGCCATTTTTGGACAAAGACTGGGCTGACTTCTTTGGACAAAAAAGGACCAAACCGGGTATCTCTTGCTGATAATTCCATTTCTCCAGCTTCCACTACTAGAATTTCATAAAACTTACCAGCTTCTTCTAAGATGTTTTCTGCTACAATCTGAAATCCGTTCTCTTGTAACCAGATACGCAAATCGTCCTCACAATTATTGGGCTGGAGGATTAAACGCTCTACATTAGCTAACTTGTCCAAGCCTTCTTCTAATATAGTGGCAATCAAGCGGCCTCCCATACCTGCAATGGTGATGACCGACACTTGGTCTTCCTCTTCAAAAGCTGCCAAGCCATTGGCTAAACGGACTTGGATTTTCTCCTTTAGGCCGTGAGCCTCAACATTTTTGACTGCAGATTGGTAGGGTCCTTCCACCACCTCACCTGCAATGGCACTTTTGATTTGGTCTCTCTCAACCAACTCGATAGGCAGATAAGCATGGTCACTCCCCACATCTAGTAAAATGGATCCCTTTGGCACAAAGGAAGCCACTAATTCTAATCTCTTTGAAATCATCTTCTCTCACTTTCCAAACTCTATTCCCTCTTATTATACCACATTTCAATCCTCAACTTTCCAGTAATATAAGTAGTTCCAGCCAAAGAAATTTCAATTCCCTAACGCAATAGATGGATTCATTTGGAAAATTGACACTCAAGAGAAACTCTTTACTTTTCCCATCCCTATCAAGATGCAATTTATGTAAGATAAGTCTATTCTTTTACTATAAAATCTGATAATATAGAGGAAAGAATGATTAGAACAGAGGTTACTTCAATGACGGTTCCCGATAGACTACCTGCTCGTATGAGAATGGATGGACGATCTATTTTCCAACAGATAAAAAACTATTTTGATACTGAAAACAAGGAATATTTTAAGCACCCAAATACCTATAATGGTATTGCCATGCATCTGGAGCCCAACATCCTGACCAGTATGGAGCACTTCGATTTGACTGGCTTTCATTGCGAATGTAAGGATTTCCAAAATCAGGGAGTCTGTAAACACTGGGTTGCCATGGATCTTTACTTTCGTAGTCTCCCCCAAGTTATTCAAGAACGCATTGGTAAAGCTAGTCATAAACCAAGTTTTGCCAGCCAACTGATTCCTACCTTGCCATCTGAAGAGCCCCGAGATGAACTGGTAGAAGAAAAAACTACGGCGCCTTCACTTGCCCTTCATGGACAAGTCGAAATCCAAAATCATAGCCTAGCTTGGACCTTAAAACTACAGGTAGAACAGACTTCTCGTGCCTATGTTATTAAGGATATAGCTCACTTCATTTTTCTCATTTTCCAACAGGAAGATTACTTTGTTTCACAGAAAATCGGGACAATCAGATTATCCTTGGATCAGTTTAATCAAGCATCCCAAAACCTACTCCTCTATATCAAAAAATATTTCATCGATAGAAATGAATATTCTCATCTCAGCTTTAGTTATGGCATTAGCCCTAGAGATTGTGGACGCTATTTAGAGGCTCCTGTTAGCTATTTAAACGACCTCGTGCCACTTTTTCAAGCTTTGGATGTCTTCCAATATGTAACCTCAAAAGCCGAATACCCTCTTATATTCTTAGATGATAGTCCCTTTATCCCAGAAGAAGAAATTTTTAAAGTTGTCAAATCTGATAACCATTATGAAATCATCAATACAGCTTATTTTGGTTTCATTATTCAAGAAAAACTTTGGATTCGACACAATCACTTCCACATCATCCAAAAAGATCACCGTTACTTTTTAGATAAATTAGCTACTTGGATCTATCATTATCAAGAAAGTTCTCCTCTTATCTTTTCACAGGAAAATAAGGCTGAACTCATGCAAATCTGTAATATCATCTCAAACTATGTTCCTATCAGTATTCCAGATGAATTACAAATCCATGACTTTATCCCCACCTTTGCCTTCTCCAAGACTAGAAATGAAATTGCCCTCAACATGATGTGGTCCTTTGGAGAAAAACAAGTCCATTCTAAACAAGATCTCCTAACCCTCCCCTATACTTACCAAGCTAGCAAAGCTAGAAAAATCTATCATCAACTGCTTTCTGCTGGTTTCAAAGAGGAATTTCATAGTCTTTCCAAAATCAAAATCGTTGATTTCTTCCTAAAAGAACTACCCCGTTTTCGTACTCTGGGTCAAGTTCAACTAGATGAATCCCTTGAAAAACTCTTAGTAGAAGATCCTGCTGTTATTGACATTTTTGACGACGAGGGCTTCCTTTCAGTTCAGTTTGATTTTTCTATGATTTCAGAAGATGAGGTTGAAAAAGCTATCCAAGCTTTATGGAATCAAGAAAGCCACTACCAAACCAAGCAAGGAAAGGTTCTAGTCTTTGACGATGAAAGTCTCAAGGTTGCCCAAAGTCTCCAAGATCTTCGTGCTAAATTTTCAGACGGAAAAATCAAGATGCACAAATCTCGTGCCTTTAGCCTTTCTGAAACCTTCAAAGACAATGAACATGTCAATTTTTCTCGTGATTTCAAAAAGATGGCTTATGACCTGACCCACCCTGAAGAATTTGATATCAAGCCTTATGAAGTCAACGCTAAACTCCGCTCCTATCAAAAAGAAGGAGTCAAGTGGCTGAGTATGCTAGATCATTATCATTTTGGGGGAATCCTGGCGGACGACATGGGGCTAGGGAAAACCTTGCAAACCATCACTCTTCTGGAAGCCAACCTTAAACCAGACCAGAAAGCTCTTATCCTAGCTCCAGCCAGCCTTCTTTATAATTGGAAGGAAGAATTCCGAAAATTTGTACCTCACAAACAGGTTGAAGTAGCCTATGGCACAAAAACTGAGCGTATCAAACAAATTGAAAAATCTGTCACTATCACTATTACAAGCTACCCATCTTTTCGATCTGACCTTGAACACTATCAAAAGCAGTCTTACGACTACCTCATCTTAGACGAAGCACAGATGATCAAAAATAGTCAGACCAAAACAGCACAAGCTTTAAGAGAATTTGATGTCAAAACCTGCTATGCCCTATCTGGAACTCCTATCGAAAACCGTCTCGAAGAGATTTGGTCTATTTTCCAGATAGTATTACCTGGACTCCTACCAAGTAAAAAGGAATTTTCAAAATTGTCTCCTCAACTCGTTGCTAAACTGATTCAACCTTTTGTCCTACGTAGGAAAAAAGACGAAGTTCTGACAGAATTGCCTGAATTGAGCGAGCACCTCTACAGCAATGAACTCAGCAGTTCACAAAAAACGCTCTATCTAGCTCAACTTCGACGCATGCAAGAAATGGTTGCAGGAGCCAGCACTGATGAGATTAAACGTCATAAAATTGAAATCTTAGCAGGACTAACACGACTTAGACAAATCTGTAATACCCCTGCTCTCTTTTTAGAAGACTACAAAGGAGATAGTGGAAAAATGGACAGCTTATTCGAGCTCCTGGACACTATTCGTGAAAAGGGATCACGACCACTTATCTTTTCACAATTCACCTCTATGCTTGATCTCATTGAGCAAGAATTAGAGAAAAAAGAAATGTCTCACTTTAAAATAACAGGACAAACACCGTCAGATAAACGTCAAGAGATGGTCAATCTCTTCAATCAGGGAGAAAAAGACTGCTTCCTCATTTCCCTAAAAGCAGGTGGAACAGGACTGAATCTAACAGGAGCTGATACCGTCATCCTCTGTGACCTCTGGTGGAATCCAGCAGTCGAGATGCAAGCCATCGGACGAAGTCACCGCCTTGGCCAGACCAAACAAGTCGATGTCTATCGTCTCATCACCCTTGGAACCATAGAGGAAAAAATCCAAGAACTCCAAGAAAGTAAAAAAGAACTCTTCAACACCGTCCTTGAAGGACAAGAAAGTAGAAACAATCTGAGCGTTGATGATATTAAAGAAATCTTGGGTGTTGAATAAACGAAAAAGAACTAGAGTAACCACACTTAGTGGATTTATCTAGTTCTTTTTTAGGTTACAGACTTTCTCATCCTCTTACGAGTTCTATATGCCTTACCATCACGTTTCTGTTCGTATAGATACGATTTGATCTGACAGTTTTTATACTCAAGGAAAAGCGAACTAGGGAGCTAAACACAGGTTGCTCAAAGTACAGCTTTAAGATTGCAGATAGAGCGTACCTGGTTTGAAGAGAGTTTCGAAGAGTATTATTTCTTGCGTCAGATTTTAAATAGTCTAGCTACAGTCATTTGAATCTGCTAGCCCAATACAAACAGGCTTGAGAGTCGCTCTTGGGTTCACCGATAGATAATCTGCACGTAGGCCTTGCACATCCGATCTACGATAGACTCGTCGTATAAGAAAACCGCAATCCACAGATTGCAGCCTTTCTTTATTTTCTGGCTTGATAGCGACTTGTCAGGATGAAAATTACGGTAAAGACCAGCATCATGACCCCATAGACCGGCAGTGTATGTCCTGTTAAGGTCGAAATTTCAAGCAGTTTTTGAATCCTTGGGAAGAGAGCTGTAGCTAGAAATCCACCTACTGACCAGATAATCAAGAGGACACGCCAAAGGGTAAATGGCATGCAGGCTCTAAATACGGATAAGAAACCGATAGACCCAAGTAGATAATAGAGGAGGGTTGAGATTTCTATCTCAGACCAGCCTTGACTACTTCCAAATAGTTTCACAAAAAGAACACTAAACACGACCATAAGGGCACTTGGTAGGGCACGAAGCATGGATCTTCTGAGGAAATTTGGCTCAACAGGTTTGATATTTCGTTCAAAAGTCAGAACGAATGGTGGGAAACCTTCCACGAATTGGTCAATCATAGTAATTTGAATCGGAATGAAAGGGAAAATCAAAATCCACTCCGACCGTCCTAGGAGAGCACTGGCAATACAGATGACTGCGAGCAAGAAAGAATAGATGGTCTTAATCAAGAAAATTGGTGCGATATGGGCGATATTATTGACCACGCGACGACCTTCAAAGAGAATCTCAGGAACATCATTAAAGTCTGAGTTCAAAAGAACTAGATTAGCAATTTGACGGGTCGCCGGATCTCCTTCCGCCATCACGATGGAACAATCTGCTTCACGAAGGGCCAGGATATCATTGACCCCGTCGCCTGTCATAGCTGTTGTATGCCCTGCTTTTTTCAGAGTTTGGATGATGAGTTTCTTTTGATGAGGGGAAACACGTCCGAAAATCGCTGTCTCTTCAGCCATGGCAATCAATTCCTCATCCGTGATTTTTGAGCAATCTACATAACTGTCATAGTCTGCAAAACCAGCCTTCTGAGCAATGCTGGATACAGTGACTGGATTGTCACCAGAGATAATCTTGAGCCTCACTTCCTGAGAACGGAGATAGTCCAGCGTCTCTGCCACTCCCTCTCGAATCGGATCCAAGATTTCCAGCAAGGCTAGAGTCTGAATATCAGAAGGTTTCTGTGGTTTGTGATGGTCTAGTTTTTCCTGACTGAGGGCTAAGACCAAGACACGTGACCCTCTCTCCAAGGCCTCTCTGGCTTCTGGGACCTCAGAATCCAGCAACATCTCAGGCGCCCCTAAGAAAACTGTTCCCAAACCTTCTAACTCCATGGCTCCCCACTTGCGGTCGCTAGAGAAGGGAAGATTCGAAAGCATAGGGTAGGCTACTTGACCTTGGAATCGCTGGCGAATAGCTTGAGCTGTTGGATTCTTATCCTCACTATGGGCCATATAGCTTGTCAGGAGGCTGGCAATAGCCTCTTCACCGTAAGTTTCCGTCAACGGAAGAACCGCCTCCACCTGCATCTTTCCTTGGGTGATGGTGCCCGTCTTATCCAGACAGAGCATATCCACGCGCGCCAAGGTCTCGACAGAGTACATCTCCTGTACCAAGACCTTTTTCAAGCCCAGCTTAATCACCGCAGTCAAGAGCGAAGTGATGGTCAAAAGGGCGATTCCTTTAGGCAACATTCCCAAAAGGGCTGTAGATGAATTTACAACGGATGACTTGAGAGGCAAGCCTTTTAACATCAAGGCTTCTAGCAAGAGAGCCAGACCAAAAGGAATGATAATCTTCCCAGTAAAACCAGCTAACCTGTCCAGCGATTTCATGATACGGGAGTTGATCGGTTTAACGGTCTTGGCTTCCAGCATGAGTTTAGCAGCATAGTTGTCTGATCCAACGTGGTGGACTTGAGCCAAAACTGACCCACTGGCTAGGAAGCTTCCTGACAAAAGCAAGGCATCAACTTCCTTTTGCACCAAATCACTCTCACCAGTCAACATAGCTTCATTGACTTCTGCGAAACCTTCCAAAACCAAGGCATCACTAGGAATTTGCTCCCCAGCAGACAAACGAATGACATCTCCTAACACCAATTCTTCAGGATTAAGAGTAACTTCTTGGCCATCACGAATGGTTTTGACCTTTTCCTTGGTCATGAGATTGAGCTTGTCCACCATGTGTTTAGCCCGTAGCTCGGTCACAATCCCAGAAAAAGCGTTAAAGCAGATAACGGCAAAGAAGACCAGATTGCTCCAAGCCTGCACAAAGGCTAGTGCCAAAGCAATAGCAAAGTTCAAAGCGTTAAAAAGGGTAAAGACATTTCGTTTAACGATTCGCCAAGTGCTGGTACTAGCCGATGCGGTAAAATCATTGACCAAGCCCTTAGCCTGTCTTTCCTTGACTTCTCTTTGGGTTAATCCCATAATCTTATTTTTATCCATGAATTCTATCATATCATTTTTTTTAACAGAATTCTAATCTCATCCCAAATATGGATCTAGTCAAGGGAAAACCGTCAAGGGAAAAGTTTGCCATCCCTCCTTTGATAAGGTATAATAAGAACAAGAAAACAATCGAAGGAGATCGCATGTTTTATACTTATTTACGCGGATTGGTTGTCTTGCTCCTATGGTCCATCAACGGCAATGCCCACTATCATAATACTGATAAAATTCCTAATCAAGATGAAAATTATATTTTGGTTGCGCCTCATCGCACCTGGTGGGATCCTGTTTACATGGCCTTTGCGACCAAACCAAAACAGTTTATCTTTATGGCCAAAAAAGAACTCTTTACCAACCGTATCTTTGGTTGGTGGATTCGTATGTGTGGTGCTTTTCCTATCGACCGTGAAAATCCTAGCGCCTCAGCCATCAAATATCCTATCAATGTCCTCAAAAAAAGTGACCGCTCTCTCATCATGTTTCCAAGTGGGAGCCGTCACTCAAACGATGTCAAGGGTGGCGTAGCTCTGATTGCCAAAATGGCCAAGGTCCGTATCATGCCGGTTACCTATACAGGTCCCATGACTTTGAAAGGTTTGGTTAGCTGTGAGCGTGTCGATATGAACTTTGGAAATCCTATCGATATCTCAGATATCAAGAAAATGAATGATGAAGGCATTGAAACAGTCGCCAATCGTATCCAAACAGAATTTCAACGTTTGGACGAAGAAACCAAACAATGGCACAATAATAAAAAACCGAACCCACTCTGGTGGTTTGTCCGCATCCCTGCCCTCATCCTTGCCATTATCCTCGCTATCCTAACTATCATCTTTAGCTTTATCGCAAGCTTCGTCTGGAATCCCGATAAGAAAAGAGAAGCACTTAGTTAAAATAAATACAACAATCCCTTGGCAAAAGCCAAGGGACAAATCTTTTATTCGATTTTCCATTTTTGGGTCAACCAGCTAGAAAAAGCTAGGAATCGTTCAGCTACTTGTTCATGGTGTCCATAAGCATCAAAGACAAACTGACCGTTCGGATAGCGTTTCTGAAGACTAATATGGATCTGCTCAGCATAGGCTGGTGCTTGAGCCAAGCGATTAGTATGATGGACTCCTTCTGTTTGACCGTTCTGTAAATACAGCAAACCGTCTAGATTTTTCACATTTTCTTCCTTGCAGTAAGTCACAAAATCAGGATACCAAAAGGAACCGCAGATGGAAAAGACACAGGAAACCTTGTCAAAGCTGAAAAGACTGTAGACTGCCGCCAAACCACCTAGTGAGTAGCCTCCATAAGCAAGGCGAGTTTCGTCCAGGCGATAAAGCGACTGCAACTTGTCTAAAAGGCCTCCAAATAAATGATCATGATAGACCTTGGCCTGACCTCCAAAATCTGGAGCCCCATCTCTCAAAGCCGATGTCACCCAGGGAGTGTAGTCGTCTAGGCGATTTTTAGAGGTCAATCCCACTAAAATCACAGATTCGGAAAGGGACGATAGGAAGTCCAAGTTTCCATCATTCAATAAAATAGCCGGATAGGTTTGATTGGGGTCGTAGTTAGAAGGAAGGCTGATTTTGACTTGAATTCCTTCCCAATCAAACTCATTATTTATTGATAAAGTCATTGATTTTCTCAAGGGAATCAATCACTGCTGGGCCATAGTCCATCAATTCATCGTAAGAGATGGTCATGATTTTTTGATTCTTAATAGCAGGAACGCTTTCCAAAACAGCATTTGCCTTCATCAACTCTACTGCTTTTTCATCCAATTTTTTATTGCGGTCGCTGGTTACATAGATAATCAATTCAGGATCCATTGACACGAGATTTTCCAAGGTCAAGCCTGATGTCCCCGTAGCAACGTTTGTATAACCAAGTTGGTTCAGCAAACTTTCTTGCAAAGCAGATTTGTAGGCACCGAAGGTTTGATCATTATAAGCAACCATAATCAAAGCCTTTTTCTTTTCACCTTGACTTGCTGGATTTGCTTTCTTAACAGCGTCAATTTTAGCTTGTAATTGGGCTGCGTATTCATTAGCCTTATCCTGAACATTAAAAATCATTCCAAGATTTTTGACATCTTCTACGATATTCTCCAAATCTTGCTGAATTGTTGAGAGAGAAGCTTTTTGCGTATAAACTGGGATTTTGTTTTCATTCCAAGTGCTAACTGTCCCCAAGGATTTTTCAGAAAACATCATGTTTCGACCCATCACAGCGTCTGGCTCATAAGAAAGGACTGTCTCTTGTGAGACTGTTTTTTTATCCCCAATTTGAGGAATAGTCGCAATCGCGTCCTTGTATTTGTCCGTCACAGCATTGTCTGGATTGAGCATGCCAATAATTTTATCCTTCAAGCCTAACTCCAATAAGATTTCAGTGGTTGAAAGATTGTTTGTAATAACTTTTTCAGGTGTCTTGTCAAAGACTTGTTCGACTTCATTCCCTTTCGCGTCATAGGTTTTGACCGTTAGTGGATAAGTCGTCTCTGTGCTCGCCTTTTGACTTGTCTCTGTGCTAGATTGTGTGGTAGCTTTTTCTGTAGTAGTGTTACCACAAGCTGTCATGGTTAGGGTAGCTACTGTTACGAGTAAAATACTGAGTGTTTTTTTCATCTTGTTTTCCTTTTCATTCTTATAAATAGTGAATCATAGCTTGCTGGTCTTCGGTCCAAGTCACCTGACTTTGAACTCCGTATACAGTTTGCAATGACTCAGGGGTGATGGTCTCCTTTGGACTCCCTTGGTAAAGGATTTCCCCTTCTTTCATCAGATAGAGATAATCCGAATAGCGACAAGCAAGTTGAATATCATGTAGGACAGCTAGAACATTGACCTTGAGATTTTTCACAATGGCCAACAAGTCTATCTGATACCTGATATCCAGGTGATTGGTTGGTTCGTCCAGGAGCAAGAGAGTCGGTTCTTGCGCCAAGGCGCGGGCTAATAAGACTCGCTGTTTCTCTCCCCCTGACAGAGACGAATAGAGACGAGTTTTCTTCTCGAGCATATCCACCTTAACGAGGGCATCTTGAACGAGCGCATAATCCCTTTCCCTTTCCTTCTGTAAAAAAGAGAGGTGGGGAGTTCTTCCCAGCAAGACAATTTCCTCAACTGTACAATCAAACTGCAGCTGGTTAAACTGGGTCACAACTGCCATTTGCTTGGCTGTTTCTTTGAGCCTCCATTGTTCCAGAGGCTTTCCATCTAAGCTTATCAAGCCTTTGTCCGCCTTTTCCTGACGATAGAGGAGTTTAAGCAGGCTGGTTTTTCCACTTCCATTTGGTCCTAATATCGTGTGAAATTGATTCCCTTCAACCTTAAGAGAGACTCCTTTGAGGATTTTTTTCTCTCCTAGTCCAAAATGGATATCCTGACAAATCAAGTCCATATCAGACTCTCACCTCCCTTCTCCTACCTCCAACAATGTAGATAAAGAAGGGAGCACCTACTAAGGCTGTGAAAATACCAATAGGAAGCTCTGCGTTTGGAATGATGATACGAGAAAGTACGTCTGCCCAGATGACAAAGAGAGCACCCAGTATGGTCGCAACAGGAAAAAGCCTCCTGTAATTCGTTCCTACTAACCCTATAGCTAAATGTGGAGTAATCAGACCGACAAATCCAATAATCCCACAGGTTGCCACTAATACTGCTGTTAGCACAGCTACCATTGTCACATAAAGATACCAATAAAAGCGTAAGGGAATCCCCAAAGTTAAAGCAGCCTCATCTCCCATCATCATCGCATTGAAAACACGATACTGAGTAGAGAAAAATAGAAAGGCTATTCCTACTACTATAGTTGGCAGGACCAAGTCTGCCCAGGAAGTCCCAGCGAGCGACCCCATGGTCCAAAACTTAATGGTCATCACACTGTCCGCATTAGCGCCGACTGAGATAATAAAGTTTGAAAAAGCCAGAAAGAGAGCGTTGACCACCGTTCCTGATAAGATCAGACTGGAAGTCGTCATTCTTCCCTGCATAGAGGCAATGATGAGGACAGCAATTGTTGCCAAAATAGCTCCAAGAAAAGCGCCAAGGCTAATCATCACTTTTAAACCAAGAATGATGCTCAAGGTTGCACCTAGAGTTGCACCCGCAGATATTCCTAAGACATAAGGTTCTGCGATGGGATTGTTCACTGTAGACTGCATCACGCTACCACACATAGAAAGGCCTGCTCCTACTATCAGACCTAACAATACTCGGGGGAATCTCATGTTCCATACAATGGCAAGAGTAGACTTGGAAACCTCTCCTATCTCAAGAGGAAATCCTAACCTGCTCAAAATAATCCGATAGGTATCTCCTAGATGAATCGCAACAGATCCCATAGAAACTGCTAGAAAGAGAGAGACCCCTAAAATACCTAGCAAAATACCTAAAAGTAACACAAATTGCAGGTCTTGTCGGCTTCCAGAAAACTTGGAAAGCATGTAAACCTCCTTTGATAGAATATTAAAAATTTAGAAAATTTTCATGAAAAGTATACCATATTTTCAACTAGGTAACAAGCTGAAAAAAATGAATATAGTTGGTCTTACAGTGCTAGGAACCGTAACCGAAGATTATACTTGAACATATCGAGGTAAGGTGACAACGTAAAAAGCCCTCTGAAAAT